>JBGSKB010000055.1:0-1878 GCA_041741395.1 Melioribacteraceae bacterium | reverse complement strand
GTTGATCCAAATCAAATTATTTTTAATCGGATTGAAACCAGTTTTATCTTTGCTTTTACCGCATTTTTAATAGCGCAAACACAAGATGATGAAAGTATATTCTTTAACTTCCATAAACTTGCCGGTATTGCAATGGGTTTTTTGATAATACAAAGAGTAATTTGGGGAGTTGTTGGTACTAAATATGCCCGCTTTAACTCATTCATTTTAAACCCGATGAGTTTAATTCAATATTTCAAGGAATCAGTTTTTTCCAAAACGAAAAGATATTTAAGTCATAATCCGGCATCGAGTTATGCTGCAGTAATTATGTTTTTAATTACTATTGGCTTAATTTATACCGGAATACAAATGAGCAGCGGTAATGAAAATGAATTTATTGAAGAAGTTCATGAAATTTTAGCAAATTTATTTTTATTTACGGTTCTTGCACATATATTAGGTATTCTTCTTCATACTATTAAGCATAAAGATAATATTTGGTTAAGTATGATAGACGGCAAAAAAGATGAGGTTGAAGGTGAATTAGGTATAACAACAATGAAACCATTTATTGGAATTGTATTTGTATTTTTAAACTTATTTTGGTTTGCATATTTAAATTCTAATTACGACAGAAATAACCAAACACTTGATTTATTTGGTAATACTCTGCAACTTGGTGAAAGCGAAAATGAGAATAACCAAGAAAACAAACAGAATTACAAAAATAAAGAAGAAGAGGATGATAATTAAACCGACAAGTTTAGCTAAATATGAAAGAATTATAATTGCAGCTTTCTTCACAATAATTTTCATATTTGCATTTGGCGATGTATATAATGATTATTTTGAAGGAGTTGCAATTTGGCATTTAGTTATCGAAATAATTGTTGCTGTTATCTCTTTTCTTGCAGTTTTATATTTAGTTAATGGATTATTGATATTGAGAAAATCATTATCAAAGGAAAAACAAATTTCCAAGGATTTAGAGTTTGAGGCAATGAAATGGAAAAAAATATCGGAAAAATATATTAAAGGCTTAAGCATAGAAATAGATGATCAATTAAATCGATGGGGTTTAACGGAAGCCGAAAAGGGAATAGCATTTTTATTACTAAAAGGATTAAGTGACAAAGAAATTTCAAGTGTTCGTAAAACAAGTGTAAAAACAGTTCGAACACAAGTTAATGCAATATTTTCAAAAACCGGAATTACAAGCAGATCTGAATTTTTAGCATTTTTCTTAGAAGATTTATTTTTACCCGTAAATTAGTAATTACTAAAACTTATTCAGCAAGTGTTTCTAAATGTGATGTAATATTTACTTGCTTCTTAATACTTGCTCTTATTTTATTTTCAATTTCAGTTGCGCAATTATGAGCATCTTCCAGTAATATACTTTTGGGAAATAAAAGATGAAAGTCAATCCAAATTGTATCACCGCTCTCTCTAATTCTCAATTTATGAAAATCAAGATTTTTTTCATTTACATTTTCATTAAGAATATTTTTTATTATTTCCACATCTTTTATATCAACTTCATCCATTAATCCAGCAACTGATGCTCTAATTAATGCACCACCGGCGAATAAAATATTAATTGCTGCAATAATAGCAACAATTGGGTCGAATGGTAACCATCCTGTAAACCAAGTTAATAGTAAACCTATTACAACTCCAAAACTTGTCCATGAATCGGTTAAGACATGTTTTCCGTTAGCAATTAGAATTAGTGAATCGGTTTTCCTTCCTTTACGAACTAAAAATAATCCCAAGAACAAATTTATTATTGAAGCCGTTATTGTAAAAATTGTTCCTTGGTCAATATTAGAAATTTCAATTCCATAAATAAGTCTTTTTACGGAAATGAATATTATATAGAACGCAGCAAGTATT
>JBGSKB010000054.1:0-1650 GCA_041741395.1 Melioribacteraceae bacterium | reverse complement strand
TTTAGCTTAATTCTAGTATCACGCATATTATTCTCAATAGTTAAAAGAGTATTTTGGAAATTGGTCAATAAAAGTTAATAAAATATCATTTAATGATACGACTTTTAGTAAATTCAATTTTATTTTGCATGTTTAAAAAAGGGAAAAAATGAAAATTAAAGTAAATAAATTAGAAACACATAATGGACTTACTGTAATTCAATTTGCAACATTAAATCAAAACCCCTTTAGTTTTATTACATTGGTCAAAGCTCTTGAAGAGGATTATATTAGAATTTATGAAATTAATAAACAAGGATTTGTAAGCAACTTTAAAATTATCAACGATAGCAACTATTTTGTTCTTATAATGGAAAATGATTTATTAAAAGGATTAAATAACAATCGAATAAATAATTCTTGTTTATTAGTTGCTCCACACAGTAAAATAATACTACCATTAGCTTGTATTGAACAAGGACGAAACTTTAATGCTCCCTTACACACAGTACCAATCAGTAATATTTGTACTGATGAACATTTTAATATTCGTTATAGTGAAAATACTAATAAGATTGACTTTAAAAAAGATTTTATAAAAACTAAAATAAACTTAAAAAATTCTGTTAGAGATAAAAATCAAAAGAATATTTTTACAAAATCTTATAGAGATTTTGAAAACTTTATCAGCAATTTTGTAATGGACATGAATTCAAATGGTATGGCTGTATTTTTTGAAGAAAATATTATTCAAATAAAAATTTTTAGCTGCTCAACAATCTTACAAGACCAATTTTTCAATATAATTATGGACGAAGCTTTTAGTGCATATTTAGCAAGTTCGGCAAAAGAAATCGGAGGACAGATATTGTCTAATAGCTTAAGTGATTTTCTAAGTCAAAAAGAAGTGATAACAATCAATGAAAAAAAATGTGTTGGTGTTGGAAATCAAGTTTGGTTTAAAAAGAATAATTTAATAGGAACTGAGTTAGTTTATAATTCACATCTAATATATTTATCTACATTTGAATATAAGCACCATTTATATAGTAATAATTAAAGATGAATGAAATTGATGAAAAAAAATAAAATTTATTTGACAACCACTGAAAAAGATAAAGCCCCCATTAAATATCTTTTCTCTGAAGGACATTTATCACAAGATGAATTAACATCTGAAGAATTTGGATATAATGAAAATGGTGATCTAAATGAAAAAATAATTTCAATTAAAGATAAAAATAAACAGATTATAAAGTATTTTTCTTATAATTCTTATGGAGAATGCATATCTGAAGTTGAACACATATACGAATACAATTGTTTAGGTAATGAAATTAGTTTAAGAATTATTGAAGATGGAAAATTAGATAGCGAGCAGTTATCAACTTATAATAATGAAAATTTGTTAGTTCTTGAAGCAACATATGATTTTGAAGGGAATGACTATTTGACAGAAATATTTTATGATGAATTTAACAGACAAAAGCGATTAGAATTTAGAACAAATGGCAGTATTGATTTAATTGTTGAAATTGAATTTGATTTGAAAAATAATTCAGAAATTTCGAAAGAATACAATTCCTCAAAAATATTAATTGATAAGTCTATTATATATTACGATGAAAACAACCTCCCAACGAAATATGAAAAATATGATTTAAATGATAA
>JBGSKB010000053.1:0-3281 GCA_041741395.1 Melioribacteraceae bacterium | reverse complement strand
GCAAATAATACAATAGGTAATAACAATACAGCATTTGGATATTATACCCTTAATTCAAATGTTGCCGGAAGTAATGGAGTTGCTGTTGGATATGAATCACAGAAGTATGCAAACAATACTTCCACGAATTATGAAAATAACAATACAAGTGTTGGTTACCAAAGTTTAATGGGTAGTACAACACCAGCCAGTAATACGGGTTTTCGTAACTCTGCCTTCGGCTACCAAGCACTTTATTCAAACACTACGGGAGTAGGTAACACAGCAAATGGTTATAAAATACTTTTTTCCAATACGACTGGATCATTTAATACAGCTATTGGTGAAAGGACAATTTATTCCAATATGACTGGATTTCAAAACACCGCAGTAGGTGAGGCGGCTCTTTATTCAAACACTACTGGCAATAATAATACTGCATTGGGTTCATATGCCGATGTAACATCAGGAAATTTAACCAATGCAACAGCTATTGGTTATAATGCACAAGTTAATGCAAGTAATAAAATTCGATTGGGAGATATTGATGTTTCCGTTATAGAAGGGAATGTTGATTTTACTTTTACTTCAGACTCAACAAAAAAAGAAAACTTTTTAAAAGTAGAAGGAGAAAAAGTGCTGGAGAAATTTGTCAATTTTAAATTAACAAGCTGGAATTATAAAATAGGCAATCCAATAACACAAAGACATTACGGAATAATGGCTCAGGATTTCTTTTCCGCTTTCGGACATGATCAAATGGGAACAATAGGAAATGATACAACACTAACTGGCTCAGATGTAGAAGGTATAAATATGATTGCAATACAAGCTTTAGAAAAAAGAACGAAACAGCAAGCTACAATTATTATTGAATTGCAGAAACAAAATACTGAGTTGGAAAAAAGATTGAACAAAATAGAAAGTTTATTAGAAGGACAAAAATTTACGCAGACATCAAATTGATGAGCTTATATAATTCCAATGTCTAATTAATTTACAATTCACTTTGTGAAATAAATAAGTAGCAGTCAGCATGGTAGCAGCTTATTTAAATTAAATGAAGAAGTTAAGTTTGACATTTTGTTAAAGAGAATCGAAGTTCAGAAAAATTAAGTTGCAGTTTTTGCTGAATAATAAAATAAATCAAATTGTTATATAAAATTAGTTAAGATCCCATTGCCAAGCCTATCACCTGGTAACCAGTTATTCTGCATTTGGTACTCTTTCCTAAAACCGATGCGAGCCACCCCTATGTTTCTCACATGGGTTCGAAACAAAGGTGTAGAACACTGTGTGAGGTACCGGCGTATCTCATTATCATTCGATATCTTTATTCACAATTTAGCTAAATGAATTCATGAAAAGTGTCCATAACAGGATGCCGGTCATACTGCGTTTACAAGAGGCAGTAGAATATTTGTCCACCGAGTTCTATTTTGAAGTTTGAAAAGGATCTAGTTTTTCTCTTTAAAGGAGAAAAAATTGAATGTGAATAATAATCTTTAGCTATGGAAAAAGTTAAATAAAACTTAAATAATCTAAAACCCATACAAAATTTTGAAAAAGCTAAGAAATTTTCTTTAAATATAGCGTTAGATAAAATTGAAAAATAAAATATACTTATAATTGAACCTTCATTTGAAAATCAATTGCAAATCTTAAATTCCGGAGAGCTTTCTTTTATTTTATTGTTAAATTCGCGAATTTTTGTTTTCATTGATTCTAATAATTTCACATATCGTGTATCATTTTTTAGATTTTCAAAGTAAGGATATTGTGTTATTCTTTTTATATCGATAAAATTTTCAGTAATTCCTTTTTCCCACCAATCAAATGCTTTGTCTTTATCATTAAGAATCGAATAAATCTCTGCAAAAGCGATATTATAAAAATTCAAGGTTTGTTTTTCTGTTTCAAAATATGTTTTGTATGAATTTAATTCATGCTCAAGAATTATTTTTGCGCTGTCTATTTTTCCAATTTTTAATAACACAAATGCATAGTAATATTCTGGATAATTATTTTTGTCACTTAAATATTTATCTAAATATTTTTTAGCAGTTCCATAATTTCCTGCTGCTATTTCAATTCTGCCGCCAAGATACCAATAAGAACTCAAAGTAGAATCCAACTCCACATTTTTTTTGAAATATTTACGAGCATTTGAATAGTCTCCAGTATTTAGATACAGATCAGCTAAATGAGAATTTAAAAAAGCATTAAATGTTTGATTAGTTTGTAATGCTAGAGCTTTATTTGCCCAATCAATAGAATTGGAGTAACAATTTAAAGCTTTGTAAACCATACTTAAACTTATTAGACCAACAATATTGTCAGGAGCAAGATTATGTGCTTTACTAATCCAGTAAAATGCTTCATCATATTTATTTTTAGTTAAAAGTATTTGTCCATAATTTAAAATTGCGTCCCAATAATTTGGATTTAATGCAATTGCTCTTTTGTAGTAATGTATTGCAGCATCTTCATTCCCCAAACCTTTGTGTGCTGTTGCAAGAGCTTTGTAAGCTTCGGGTAATTTAGAATTAATTGTCAAAGCTTTTGAACTCAAGGTTATGGAAGAGTCATATAATTCCTTATGACCATTATATTTTAAAACTTTTTGTACTAAAGCTTCTGCTAGACCAGCAAATGCAAGAGCATAATTGGAATCAATTTTTATCGCTTTTTTGAAAAATTCAATTGCTTTTTCATTTTCATCATTAGAAAAGTTAAAATATTCGTGTCTACCTTTTGAATAATAAATGTATGCATCAAAATTATCAGTTTTGTTTGTTTCGATTAATTCTTTTTCAATCGGAAGGAGTTTTGCATTTAACGCTTCAGCAATTTTTTCAGATATTTCAGTTTGAATTTTAAATATGTCATTTAATTCTCTATCATAAGTCTCAGACCACAAATGTGTGTCACTTGATGCATCAATTAATTGACCAACAATTCTAATTTTATTACCAGAAGTTCTTACACTACCTTCCAGTATTGATCCAGCACCCAATTCTTTTGCAATTTCTGCAAGATTCAGTTTTGAATTTTTGTATTTCATTACTGATGTTCTTGATATAACTTTGAAGTCTGAAATTTTAGAAAGTTGAGTCAATATATCATCTGTAATTCCATCTGCAAAAAACTGATTATCTTTTGTTTCATTAAAATCTGTAAAAGGTAAAACAGCAATAACCATATTATTATGATTTTCAATCTTCTTTTTACCAAAATCTACTTTAAAATAGATTGTAAATAGTAAACCCAGAATTAATAAAGATTGAATTATTATTTCAATT
>JBGSKB010000052.1:0-3731 GCA_041741395.1 Melioribacteraceae bacterium | reverse complement strand
TTTCCGGCATTAGCATTTGCAACACTATCACCATATGCCCAAAAATCTGTTCCAAGGTAAGGATCTGAAACTTCACCTTCATTTAACGACAAACCGCCAGTTAATTCATAAAATAAATTGCTTGATACAACATGTTTAACCTTCAAACTAAAACTACCGTTTGACCAGTTATTTGTTGAAACTCTATCATTTAACATATCTAATACATCGCTACCGCCAACATCATTCCAGCCATCTGTGTAAGTACCAGTTAATCTAATAATAAGTGGATTAAAATCCATTGTTACTGAACCAGAATGTGTATAAGCTTCTCTTAATTGATTTTGACGTATTCCACCTGGATAAACTAAATTAAGCGAATCATTTTGAATTGGATTATCATCAAGTCCATCACCAATATATCCATAATCAAATCCCGGGTAACCTTTTTTAGCTTGACTACGGTCAAACTTGTAATTTAAGTTATAGAAAAATTTAATTTTACTTTCTAAAACTGGTCCGCTTAATGAAAAACTAGTTTCATTATTTCCATACCAGTATGAACCTAATCTTTCGGATTGATTTTTAAAATTATCTTTAGTATCAAATCCAACATTATCTGTTATATATTCAACACTAGCATGAAAATCATTTGTACCAGATTTTAACTGTGATCTAATAATACCAGCATTAGAACCGCCAAATTCAGCAGTAAAACCGCCGGTTTCAACTTGAAGTTCTTCAACGGCATCGTTTGATATTGTTACTGCTCTTCCACCATCTTCAGGATCAGCAATACTTATACCTTCAAGATAGTAACCAACTTCATCTGGTCTGCTACCACGAATATGAATATTTCCACCATCAATAACAACGCCAGCTTGTAAACCAATAATATTTGTAACTCCCCTAACTGGTAAATTTGAAATATCTTCACCAGATACATTTCTGATTGAGCTTGTTGCGTCTTTTGTAATAAGTGGTTTTTGTGCAACTATTGTAACTGTTCCAACTGAAATTTCTTCAGCTGGCAATTGAAAATCAACTTCAGTTGTTAAATCTAAACTTACTCTCACGTTAGTTATCGTAATGCTCTGATATCCTAAATAACTGGCTTTAACAGTATGTTGACCAGCATCCAGGTTCATGATTACGTAATCTCCATTAACATCAGTTGCAGCACCAAAACTAGTTCCCATAACAACTACGTTAGCGCCAACTAATGCTTCACCTGTTGATAAATCTGTTACTTTACCTTTGATTCTTCCATCGCCAGCAAAAATTAACATTGGAAGCATGGTAAAGAGTAATAATACGTAAATAATTTTACGACTCATATTTTTCTCCTAAATTAGTTTTTTTGTTAAGCGTTTGTACAAAAAATGTTTAACAACTATTCATTAAGACCTCCGTCTTTATGTGTGTTACAATTATTAAATTATACAACGATGTTGAATATTAAAAAAATATCCTAAAAAATACAAATATTATTTAGTTGTTAGCTTTAATATTTGCTCATTGTCATGTAAAAGAACCAACTTTTAACTCTAAATACAATTCATAAAATTAGTAGCATTTTGTAAAAATTATATTACCACTATTTAAAAACATATAGCCCTTTTGAATTAGTCCCAACAAACTTATAACCTTCCTTATTAACTAAAATTTTAAAGACTAAATCATCTTCAAGAAATGAATTTGATTTATTAAAAACACTCCACTCAGAATTTATAATATGAACTAAACCAGACCCAAATGAACCAATCCAAATTGAGCCATCAATATCTTCTGCAAGGCTATAAATAATATTGGAAAGTAATTTAGAATTTTCTGTCGTAAAATGTTGAATTCCATTTGAATCAATTTTTCCCAAACCGCCTTTTTTGTATCCAACCCAAACTGTTGAATTTTTATCGACAATGACTGAATATACACTTATTTCTGGAAGTGAATATTTTTCATTAAACCAAGTCCAATTTTCATTTTCAAAATTTAACAAACCTTTTAGCGTACCTATCCATTTTGTATCATTTTTATCAACAAATACAGAGGGAACTTTATAAGTTGGAATAGGTGAATTTTCACTATTAAAATTATTCCAATTTTTGTCATCAAACTTAACCAAACCACTTCCCCAAGTACCAAACCATTTGTTATTTTCTTTATCAATTGCAATTGAATAAATCCAATTATGTTTTATACCCGAATTTTGATCACTAAAAATTATGAATTGGTAATTTGATAAATTAAGTTTTGCAGCACCACCTCCAAAAGTACCAATCCACAAATTGTTTGTTGAATCAATTGCTAAAGCAAAAACATTATCACTTGAAAGTTTTGAATTGCTTTTATTAAAATTAGTAAAGGATTTTTGATCAAATTTGATTAAACCAACATCGCCAGAACCTAGCCAAATATTATTTTCATTATCAAATTCAATTGCCTGAATTGTGTTGGAAGGTATTTGGGAATTATTTTTATTGTAGTTTTTTACTTCGAACTTTTGTGCAAAAAATACAATTTGAGTGAGAAAAAATATGATATAAAAATTTTTATTAATAATTATTTCCCCCGAAAAATACAGAGGTTATCTCAAAATAATTTTAATTTATGTAAAAACAATTTTTCTAAATTTATTTTAAAAATAGAAATGTTTTATAATAAGATAACCTCTACTTTCTACAAATTTTTTAATTTATCAAGAAATACAGATTTAGGAACTGCTCCAATTATGGTTTCTTTAACATTTCCATTTTTAAGAACTAAAACTGTTGGAATGCTTCTTACACCGTATTTTATTGCTGTTTGTTGATTAATATCAACATCCAATTTGCCAACTTTTATTTTTCCATCGAATTCGACAGCAAGCTCTTCAATTATTGGAGCAATCATTCGGCAAGGTCCACACCAAGCTGCCCAAAAATCAACAACTACCGGAATTTCAGAATTTATAGCTTCTATTTCAAAATTATCATCAGTAAATGTAAATGGTTTCATTAAAATTTTTCTCCTTTAAATAAAATTACATAATTCCTTTTTTCTTTAAAACATCTCTTGCAATAATTGTTTTTTGAATTTCATTTGTACCTTCAAAAATTCTATTTATTCTTGAATCACGATAAAATCTTTCAACTGGTAATTCGCGTGAATATCCCATACCTCCATGGATTTGAACTGCTCTATCAGCAATTTCATCTAAAGAATCTGAGCAATATAATTTAACCATTGCAGATTGTCTTGAAATATTTTTCCCATTATCATAATCTACAGCAGTTCTATATACTATTGATTCCATATTAAAAATCATTGTAGCCATTTCAGCTAAATAGAATTGAATTGCCTGAAAGTGACTAATTGGTTCATCAAACTGTTCTCTTTCTTGTGCATACTGTGCCGACATTTCTAATAACTCTTTCGCAGCGCCTAAGCAAGCCGCACCTAATCCTAATCTTCCAGCATCTAAAGTTTTCATTGCAAGTAAAAATCCTCTTCCATCTGAACCAATTAAATTTTCTTCCGGAACAAGAACATTATCAAATGTTATAGCATTTGTAGAACTTCCTTTTATTCCCATTTTCTTTTCTGGAGGTCCGGCATGAAATCCGGGAGTATTTGTTTCAACTATAAAAGCACTAATACCTTTTTGTGTTCGTGCAAACACAGAAACAATATCAGCAGTTCCGCCGTTAGTAATCCATAATTTTTCACCATTTAAAACCCACGATTTATCAACTTATTCAGCTCTTGTTTTT
>JBGSKB010000051.1:0-2265 GCA_041741395.1 Melioribacteraceae bacterium | reverse complement strand
TTCTTTCCACATCAATGATTGTGTAATACCAGCCCACCACATTGGAATTACCCAAACAACAATTCCTAATGTACCAATCCAGAAATGTGCGTTGGCTAATTTTTTAGAATATAATTCTGTTTTCCACATTTTAGGAACTAGCCAATAAAGCATTCCAAATGTCATAAATCCGTTCCAGCCTAATGTTCCAACATGAACATGGGCGGGAATCCAATCTGTAAAATGTGCGAGAGCATTTACATTTTTAAGTGATAGCATTGGTCCTTCAAATGTTGACATACCATAAGCAGTTACACCAACAACAAAGAATTTTAATACTGGATTATCTCTAACTCTATCCCAAGCGCCTCTTAAGGTTAAGAGACCATTTAACATTCCACCCCAAGAAGGCATCCATAACATTATTGAAAATACTGTTCCAAGTGATTGTGCCCAGTTTGGAACTGCAGAATATAGAAGATGATGAGGACCAGCCCAGATGTAAATAAATATTAAAGTCCAAAAATGGAGAATTGATAACTTATATGAGAAAATAGGTCTATTAACTGCTTTAGGTAGAAAGTAATACATCAAACCTAAAAATGGAGTTGTGAGGAAAAATGCAACAGCATTATGTCCATACCACCATTGTACAAGCGCATCTTGAATTCCAGCATAAACCGGATAACTTTTTAATAATGTTACGGGAATTTCAATTGAATTTCCAATATGTAAAACTGCAACGGTTACAAAAGTTGAAATATAAAACCAAGCTGCAACATAAATATGTTTTTCTCTTCTTTTCATCAAAGTTCCAATCATATTTACACCGAAAACAACCCAAATTAATGCAATTAAAATATCAATAGGCCATTCTAATTCAGCATATTCTTTTGAGGTAGTTATTCCGGAAACTAAAGTAACTGCGGCAAGAACAATAATTAATTGCCATCCCCAGAAATTAATTTTGCTCAAAACATCACTAAACATCCTAGCTTTTGAAATACGTTGCAATGAATAATAAACACCAGTAAAAATTGCATTACCGACAAATGCAAAAATTGCTGCATTTGTATGTAATGGTCTTAGACGACCAAAAGTGGTATATGCTATTCCTAAATTTAATTCGGGATAATAGAGAGCTATTGCGATCCAAAGACCGACAGTAAGCGCTACAACACCCCAAACAATAGTTGCTATTAGGAATAGCTTAACTATTTGGTTATCATAACTGAACTTTTCAACATTCATAAAAGAGGCTCCTTATATGGTTAATTAGATAGAATCTATGTTATTGTTTATCAGCATCTTTCAACTTTTCCTTATCATTCTTACTTACTTCATTATCAAATAAAATTCTAACGGATGGAGTATAATTATCATCGTATTGACCAGTTTTTACTGACCAGATATATGCAGCTAAAAACATAATTGCGACAAACGAACTAAAACCAATTAATACAAATATTACATTCATTAAAGTAATTTTCTCCTTTTAGCCATTAAATTGGTTGTTAAAGTTGCAAAAACCACAACGGAAATTGAACTTAAGGGCATTAATATTGCAGAAATTACTGGAGATAATTTTCCTTGAACTGCAAAACTTAATCCAATAATATTGTAGAAAAAGGAAATAATAAAACTCAAAATAATAATATTTTTACTCGTTTTTGAAAATTTTATAAAATCATCTAATTTATTAAATGATTTTGAATCTAAAATTCCATCGCATGCGGGAGAAAAATTATTTACATTTTCTGCAATTGAAATTCCGACATTACTTTTTTTAAGAGCGCCCGCATCATTTAATCCATCACCAATCATTAAAACTTGTTCGCCTTTTTCTTGCAAATTTTCAATGTACTTTAACTTATCATAAGGAGTTTGCTTAAAAAGTATTTCTGTTTTAGGATTAAAAAATTCCGTAAGAAATTTTCTTTCTCCGTCGTTATCGCCAGAAAGAATTGATAATTTGTAATCATTTTGAAGTGCAGAAATAACATCTTTTAAATTTGGTCTGTAAGTATTTGATACTGTAAAAAATCCTTTAATTTTTTCATCAAATGCTAAATATACTTTTGTGCTTAAATTATTTTCATCTTTATCAGAAACTTCAGTTACATATACTCTTGATCCAATTTGAACTTTTATTCCTTCAATATTTGCAGAAATTCCTTGTCCCGGTATTTCTTTATAATTAGAGATTTTAAAAAGGTCAACTTCAGGAAAATTGCTGAAAATATTTTTACTTAGCGGATGTGAAGAATTGTGAACTAATGATTTCAC
>JBGSKB010000050.1:0-2360 GCA_041741395.1 Melioribacteraceae bacterium | reverse complement strand
GAAATTATTAAACTATCTTCAGTTGAATGAAATGAAATAAATATTTCTTTAGTTTCAGTAAGCTTTATTACAAGTTTTAGGAAATAACTTATTGATGCTAAAAGTTTTTGTTTATCGTTTTTAATCAACAAGTTTTCAAATGATTTAGAAAAATTTAATTTTACATTTTCTTTTTCGGCAATTCTTGAAACACTTTCTTCAAGATCAACAAAATAATTTTTGAGATCAAATTCTTCGACTTTTATCGGCAGAAGATTTTCTTCCAACTTTGCATATTGCACTGCTGTGTTCATAGTTTGAAGAAGAAGCTGCTGATTTTCTTTAATTATTTTTGCCGATTCTTCTTGTTCTTCCGTAAGATTGTCAACGCTATCAATTATTTCTTGTACAAATCCTAAAATTACATTTACCGGAGTTAGTAATTCGTGAAATAAAAATGATAAAAACGGAGAAATTTCTTTTTTGTCTTTTGTAATTTCTTTTTGATAAGAATTAGGTTTTGCTTCAGCAATTATTTCTTCACTTTTTACTTCTTCTGAAATTTTATTTGATTCAGTTAAAATACCATTTGGGATTTCAGAAATTTTTTCATCAATAATTTTATTCTCTAAAATTTCTTCAATAGCGTTTTCTTTTTCAATTTTTACAGATTCTAAATTTTCAATATTTATAATTGTTTCATCCGCAATTTCTTCATTAATTTCATTTTCAGCAAATACTTTAGTTTCTTCATCAACATTTTGAATTTCAGAAATTTTTTCTTCCAATTTCACATTTTCAAGTTCATTCACAATTTCAATAGTTTCTGAAAATGCATTTCTATTTTGCCAAACAATATTTTCTCTTTTTACTTTTATGCGGATTTCTTTTCCATCTTTTCTAAGCTGATTATATTCAATATTATTTGAATCTAATTCCGCATTTAATAATTTCTGCATATCTTCCGGCGAAAATAACTCAATTAAATTCATCTTTTTCAATTCATTCAAATCATAACCATAAATTTCCGCACATTTCTGATTTGCATCTAAAATATCGAAATTATTTGCATCGTAAATTATTGTCGGCAACTCGCTAATTATTTGCAGTTCTTCTTTTTTAAGATTTTCAGCTTTGGTTTCTTGTCCAAATTTTGCTTGTAAATCAAGTTTGCCAATTATCAGAGTTTCATTTTTTCTGATAAACGGAAAAATTAATATTTTATTACTTTCAGCAATTTTTATAGAATTAGAAAAAGTATTTTCAATAACAAAAATATTTTGCGAACCGAAAATTTCTTTTTCGAGAGAATAAATTATAAGCAGAAGTTCACTTGTTTTAATTCTAACATTTAGCGGAATTTCTTGCTTGTTTTCTTCCGGAAGCATAAAAGTTCTAAAACTTTGATTCATTAAAATGAAATTTGAAAAATCCTTTAGCGCAATTGGCTCCTTCTCAATTTCAACATAGTATTTTAGATTATTAATAATTTGATTATCTGGGTCCTCGGTTTTTAGCAAATTAAAAATATATTCATATTTTTTATAATAACTAAAATCATCAATTGTTGGGTAAACTATAAAATTGTTAGTATGACTTTCATCATAGGCCAAAAAGTAGAAATAAAGATTATTCTGAATTTTGAATGGCGAAATAATTAATTGAAAATTCTTAATTTCTCCGGAAACTAAATATTGAATTTCTCTTGTTTTAACTTTAAGAAAAGTTTTAGAATCAATTAAACTGCTTTTTATCAGCAGCGAAGTATTTTTATCAAAAATATTATAAAAACTTTTTCCGGTTTCCGCTTTACCAAAATATTTTGACCAAACATCATTTTTTACAACAACATCCGCAAATTGATTAAGAACCAATGCCGGTATGTTTTCATTCATCTCAAGAAGATTCAATATTTGTTCAGTTATGGTCATATTTTAATCTAAGTTAAAAGTTGGTGTTAAAAATTCCTTCCGCTTTGTTATTAAAAACTCAATTCCGGGAATGTGTTTAAATGAATCAGCAATAATTTTGTCAAGATTTTTAACAAGTTTATCAACAACTTCAGATTCATTATTCTGCGGTAAAACAAAAACTGTATTGTTTTTATAGCTTATTTTATCGCCAGTATTTAATGCTTTTTGAGTAATTCTGCACAACTCAATTGCATCTACAATTTGGTTTTTTATTTTATAAATAAGAATATTTACTTGAGTATTTGTTTTTTGTGCGAATGATTTTTTGCTTTCCATTAATAATTTAAACTCTTCAAAATCATAAATAATTGTATAATCAAATTTTTGATTTTGAGATAAAATTTCATACTCAGAATTTACTTTTGAAAGTAATTTCAGCAAATCATTTTCGTTATCGGCAAGAGTTAC
>JBGSKB010000049.1:0-7780 GCA_041741395.1 Melioribacteraceae bacterium | reverse complement strand
AATTTTTTCAATTATTTTATTAAAATCTTCAGGCGCTCTAAATCTTATTGGATCTAAATCTTTTGCTTTGTAAAATGCAGTTTTAGCTTCACTCAACATTCCTTTATTTTCAAATGTTAATGCTTGAGAATATTCTTTGTCAGCAGAATTTCCAAATTCATCTTCAATAGATCCAAATGGTTTGTTATCATGTAAATTACTTACCAATTCACTTATTAGTATTTTTACACCGGCATCATTAGCTTTTTCAAAAATTTCATTTAGATTTTCTTCAAATTGAATTTTACCTAATTCATAATCATTACTATTTAAAGGAATTAATTTATCTGCAACTATTCTTTCCATTAATGTTGAAGATGAATTGTTTTGTAATTTGTCAGAATTTTCACTTATAAATAATTTTGTAACTTTTTGAATAGCATCTTTTGCTAAGCTAAATATTTTAAAATTTTTCAAAAATAAAATTGTCTTAACTAGCCAACGATGTTTACCAAATGACTCCATTGATGCAACACCTAATGCACCATAAAATTCATTGTGCCCGGAATAAATTAAAATAGCGTCAGGTTGATGTTCTAAAATCTCATCCATAAAATCCAATTGAGTATAAGTATTTATTGCAGACATTGCAGTATTGATTATTTCTATATGAAGTTGGGGAAATAAATCTGAAAGTCTTTTATTTAAAATTCTAGAAAAAGTTAAGTTATTTCCATAAGGATAGCCAGCCGCCGTAGATCCACCTAAGACAAAAATTCTATAACAATTTTTAGGTTTGACTTTTAAAAACAGATCTTTGCGCGGAGTTGGAAAATCATCGGAACTAGTAAAATATCTTTGGGCAATATTAAAATTTATTCCATAGTATTTAGATGTTTCGGTAGGAGTTGAAACAAACATTGGAATAGTTTCTCCGTATTTAAATATTCGTAATGATAACTCTAAAGTAAGAATCAAAAAAAAAGGAATAATAACCAAAATAATATTAAAGTATAGTTTCTTTTTAGGAGTAAGATTAATCTCTACCTTTTTAATTTTTATTTTTCTTGTATTTCTTGATCCCATAATAATTTAATACTATTAAATTTTATCCTTTCTCATAGTTTTCTAACTTAGAATTTTTAATTTATTTTTGATTTAAAGTAATTTTAGAATGTTATAATTTCTATAAATTTTTTCAATTATTTTTTATCTAACCAATCTAACAATCCATTTATAAAAGTAAGTGGGTGCGGTGGACAACCAGGAATAAATAAATCTATTTTATTTTCTTCAATAAATTTTCTATGGATAACTTCTGAGTTTTGAAAAATACCACCGGAAATTGCACATGCTCCAAAGAGAATAATAATTTTCGGACTGGGAACTGCTTCATAACAAATTTCTGTTGCTTTAACCATATTTTGAGTTATTGGTCCTGTTATTACAATACCATCAGCATGTCTTGGTGAGGCAACAAATTCAATTCCAAATCTTCCCATATCAAAATTTACATTGCTTAAAGCATTTAATTCTAACTCGCAACCATTGCATCCGCCCGCAGAAATTTGTCGTAACCTTAGTGATTTACCAAAATACTTTATAATTTTTTTAGACGCAATTTCTGGTTTAATCAATTTTATTTCTTTTGTGATAATTAGCTTATTTCTTGTTTCAACTGAGGTACGATAATTTTGTGTAAAGTGAATAATTTCCTCCGGACAAATTTCTTCACATAAAGGACAAAAAACACACGATCCCAAATCTATTTGCAAAGGATTTAATTTGATAGCATTTGTAGGACAAATCTCAACACATTTTGTACAATCATTTGGACATTCTTTATCTTCAATTAATGGCAAACCTCTATACCTTAAAGGAAATTGCGCATTACTTACGTTATGAACAATTGGATCGCCTTGAAGTATTCTTATATATATTGAGTTATTCATTTTACAAATTTGATTGAATAATTATTTACTTTTACAAATCGTGTCCGGCGTAAGATAAATCAAATGATTTATTGCAAAGTGGGAAATCAGAAATAGCTGTTTCCCGCAGAGCTAAGCTTAAACCATACCAATTATTAAATGATGGATCTTTAATTTTATATTGCACTAAATTTCTATTCTCATCTGTAAAAGCAATATGAACAATTTCACCACGCCAGCCTTCAACAATTGAAATAACACCAGAGTTAGCCGAAATATTTCCAAAAGCAGTTTTAATTTCGTCTTGAGGAAGATTTTCTATCTGATCAAAAATAAACTTTAAAGATTCTTCTATTTCAAGGGCTCGAAGTCGAGCACGAGCATATACATCGCCGGATGATAAAGTAATCATAGAAATTGGATTGTAACGATATGCACTATACGGAAAATGAATTCTAATATCCTCCTCTAATCCGGAAGCACGAGCTGCTAAACCAACCATTCCAATGCTATGCGCAAGTTCTTTAGTTATAATTCCGGTTTCTTCAAACCGCGACAAAGCTCCGGTAGAAGAAAATAAATAATCATTTATTTGCCTAACATCATTTTGAACAGTTTTAAGATTATTTATAACTGTTTTAAGTTTGTCATCATCAAAATTAAATCGAACACCGCCATATATAAATAAACCACGTCCAAATCTTGAACCGCTAATTTCTGCTAAACTATTAATAGCAAGCGTACGTAATCTTCCGTATGAAGATGCAGGCAGAGCAAATCCAACATCATTTGCAATTCCTCCAAGACCTGATAAATGCATTGCTATTCTCTCAATCTCAGCTGCACAAGTTCTTATAATATCTGCACGCAAACTAATTTGAGTCTGGGCTAAACTTTCTATTGCATTGCAATGCGCAAATGTATGTCCAATAGTTGTATCGCCGGCAATTGATTCGGATAGAATTATTCTCTGATTTGATTCCGCATTTAGAAAAAGTTTTTCAACATCTCTATGCTGATAACCCAAATTAATTTCTAAATTATATACAAGTTCGCCATGGCATTGAAATCTAAAATGTCCAGGTTCAATTACTCCAGCATGAATTGGTCCAACAGCTACTTCATGTACTTCTTCACCATCTAACTTAAATAAATTATATTTATGATTTCCAAGGATTACATTTTGCTTTCTAACTGGTCTTAACCAAGGATGATTCAACGGAACATATCCATAATTTTCCGAAAGTTCGCATTCATAATAATTTGTCTGAGGGAAATCATTTGCCCAGCTTTTAAATTCAAGATTACTTTTGCTGAAATCGCAACCAATAATGTTTATCATTGCTGAATTTGAATCAGAAAATACTGCAACAATTTTACTTGTTTCATGTATATCAATTGGAGTAAGTGCAATTATTCTATGTCCGTTTTTCATAAAATCTGAAACGGAATTAAAAAATTCATCCTTTTTAAAAAAGTTGATTGAATCTCTATTAAACATTTGATTATTCTGTAGTTCTAGTGAATTCATAATTTTATACCAAAATCTATTGTTATGTTAACTATGTTTTGATATAAAATATCCGGAGAAACTACAGATATAACTGTTAATAAAATAAATAACGCAATTGCAATAAAATGTGTTAGTTCAAATTGTTCAATTTGAGAATCACGATTTTCATTTTCACTTTTTTTATAAAGCATTGTAAAAATAATTTTCCCCATATTCACAAAGATGAAAAGTAAGAAAAACATAACTACCACTAATAAAAAAGGTTTATCCGAAAAAAGAATTCCTCCAAATATTTTTATTTCACTGAAAAATATTCCAAAGGGCGGTATTCCGGAAATTGCTAAATAAGCAAGTAAAAAAAGCCATCCCGTTTTAGGTAAGAAATTTAATACATTTCTCACCTTATCAACTTCTCGCGATTTAAAATGATAATGAATATTCCCAGCCATTAGAAATAAAATAATCTTTGTAATAGAATTATAAACTGCATGATAAAGTGCTCCAACAAATGCTAATCCCCCAATACCTAATCCTAATGTAATTAGCCCAAGATGCTCAACACTAGAATAGGCAAGCATTCTCTTATAATTATTGACTTTAAACATAAATACAAAAGCGACGAACAGAGACAAAACTGCCCCAATAATAATAAGTAATCTTGCAAACTCGAACGAAGACGAGAAACTAATAATTTGAAATATTCTCATTACACCAATTAGAGATGTTAAGCGAAGTGAACCAGACATTAATGCAGCAATTGGACTTGGAGCATTACTTGTTGCATCAACATCACCTGAGTGCATTGGTGCAATTCCTATTTTTGTACTAAGTCCTACAAAAATAAAAATGAAACTTGCTTTCAACCAAATGGGATTTAGTTGTTTTGCATCGTTAATAAATTCCCAATAAAATAATTGTTTTCCTTCTAACACAGTTCCATTTGCAGAAAGTGTTAAGAATAATATTCCAATAAATGCAAATGCAATTCCAACAGAAACCAAAAACAAATATTTCCACATTGCTTCAAGAGATTCTTCATTTCTATAGTAATAAATTAGCGGTGCGACACTTAAAGTTGTTGCTTCTGCAGCAACCCAATACATTCCAAAATGATTACTTAACATCGCCGCAGAGTTTGCTGTTAAATAAAAATTCAAAAGTGTAAAATAATATTTTTTGCCATGTTCAGCTTTTGGTATTACCGATCTTTTTAAAAATGAAAATGAAACAAGTACAACCCAGAAATATACGTTTGAGAGAATTATTATGAAAAATTTACTTAATGAATCTATACTAAAAAAAGTTGGTAATTGCGGATTATAAATCCCAACAAAAACAAAAAGTGATAAGCAAAGATGAAAAGTTGCAACAATTAATGAAATGATGTATTGTATTTTTAAATCTTTAATAAAATAGCATAACCCAGCAATAAGTAGAGGAAGTAATATAAAAATGAAGAATCCGAACATTAATCTTTTAACCTCCCAAGATGTGAAACTTCAAATCCTTCAAATGTACTGCGAATTCTATTTAAAGCTATACCCATTAAAAATACAACCACAAAAACATCAAGCAAAATTCCAATTTCTATCATCATAGGCAGTTCTGAGGCAACTGCTGTACCAAACAAGAATATTCCATTTTCTAAAATTAAAAATCCACAAACATGTACTATTAGTTTTTTTCTAAACATTATAATATAAATACCAACTAAAATAGCAGAAAATCCGGAGGCAAATGGGATAACATTTAATTCTGTGTTATGTGCAAGAATACTTGAAACAAGAAAAATTATTATCATTGATAATATTACAATGGGCATGAAAACCATTTGCTGTATTGTTGTTTCAATATATCGCTTAATGTCCAAATCTAAAATAACCTTGTTAATATATCTTGGAATAAGATATACTTTTACCAAAAGTAACGTTGTAGGTAATATCAGTCCAAGAAAAGAAAAATGATAAAAAATTGGAATGATTGAAGAAATAGTTAAAATTATTCCCTGAAAACGCAAAATTGTAACATATTCTTTTACTCTTGAAGTTACTGCTACATAAAATAAAGAAAGACAAAAAAGTATGCTTAATACATTTTCCATCATCAGCTCATTTTGAAAAAGTAAAAATTAATAAATTTAAAATTCCAATTGCTGTAGCAAATAAAAGGTATTGCGGAATATTCTTCATGCGGTATCTTGAAGTAATTGTTTCAACTATTCCAAGAATAAATGAAAGAACAATTATTCCAACAAAAAATATTATAATTCCAAACAAATAACTTTCTTTACTAAAAGGATAGAAAAAAGCAATTTCAAGAATTGTATAAATAAAAAGCTTAAGATAACTTGAATATTGATAGAGAAATAAATCAACCCCAGAATTATCAAGTATCATAACTTCGTGGATCATTGTTAATTCAAGATGTGTATTAGGATCATCAATTGGCATTCTGGAACATTCTGTTACTGCAAGGACAAACATCGAGATTGAACATATCAAAATGAAAACTAAATAATAAATGTTATCGAGTTGAATTGAATGATAAATTTCGAAAAGTGAAGTATAACCGCTGATAAATGAAATGCTTCCAATTGTAAAAAAGAATATTGGTTCTGCAAACAAAGCGAATGTTGCTTCACGAGCGGCTCCCATTCCTTCAAATGAACTTCCAATATCCATTGCCGCTAATATTTGAAAAAATCTTGCTAAACCTAAAATGTATGCAAATAAAATTATATCTCCATTAAAACTAATTAAAGGTTTCCAAAACCCAACTGGTAAAATTGCTGCAGTTATTATTAATGAAACAAAATTTACTACGGGTGAAATTCTGCTAATAAAAGACGAGCTTTGCGAGTTGATCGTTTCTTTTTTAATTAATTTCTGTAAATCATAATAGGGCTGCAAAACCGGCGCTCCAATTCTTCCAGTTAAAAGAGCTTTTTGCTTATTTACCAAACCGGCAAATAATGGTGAAACCCCTAAAATTAAAATTATAGAAGTAATTCCTTGTAATATTTCTAAGCCCATAAAAATGCTATAATGCTATAAATAGTTATAATAAATAAAATGAAAGCTATGTAATAACGTATATCTGTCTGACTTAAAAATCTAATTTTAGAAATTAGTGATCTTAGTAAATCAAACGCCGGTATAACAACTTTATTATCTATGAAATCTTGTGAATGAGTTTCAAATTTTGATTTGATAGGATATGCACCTTCTGATAATTTTACACTTTTATGATAAAGTAAAACAGACTGTGGAATAACATTTAGTTCGTCAGCAAATGAAGAGGCAGTATATTGCATTTTTGATGTGAGATTCTCATACCCACAACCCCAAGCTGCTGAATCTCTTTTTCCATATTTTTTTTCAAGTTTTATTTTAATTAGATATAAAACAAAAATTAAAAAAGCAATTGAACTGAAAATTATTGTAAAATATCCCCAGTCAATACTAACTAAGACTGCGGTTGATCTTCCGGGAATAAAACTATTTAGAATAACCTTATTTACAACTCCAACAAAAGGTTGAGGATAAAATCCAATTATAATACAAAGTAATGCAAAAATTCCAAGCGAGATATAATCATAAATTGAAGTGTGAAAATGTTTAACTTCTTTTCTTTCAGTTCCTAAAAAGACAATTGAGTTTACTTTAGTAAAACAAGCAACTGCTAAACCTCCGACAAAAGCCAGACCTACAACAAACATCAATAAAATAATTGGATAATAATTTTTTAATTCGTTCGCTGATTGGAACAAGCCGGTGTATATTATAAACTCAGAAATAAATCCATTAAAAGGTGGAATACCACTTATTGCTACAGATCCTATTAAAAAAAACAAAGTAAGATATTTTGCTCTGTGAACAAGTCCACCCATTAATTCAATATTTCTTGTACCAAGATTTTGGTAAACAATTCCGCTCCCAATAAACAATAGACTTTTAAAAATTGCATGATTCAAAGTATGAAGAAGTGCCCCTCCAAAACCTAAAGCTTCTAATACTACTAAATTATTTGCTGATCCAATAAAACCAATTCCAATGCCAATACCAATAATTCCTATATTTTCAATGGAATGATAAGCAAGTAATTTTTTTATATCATGCTGAGCAAGAGCATACCAAACTCCTAAAATTGCACTAACCATACTTACACCAAGCACTAACCAGCCGCACCACTCTGGAACTGGTTTAATAAAAAGATAGGTTCTTAATATTCCATAAATACCCATTTTTATAATAACTCCAGAAAGAAATGCGCTCAAAACCGTTGGTGCAATAGGATGTGCTTGAGGCAGCCAAAAATGAAATGGCATAAAACCAGCTTTAATTCCAAAACCAATAAA
>JBGSKB010000048.1:0-1629 GCA_041741395.1 Melioribacteraceae bacterium | reverse complement strand
ATAATGTAAAAGTTCAAAGAAAATCTTCGCAAGGAGAAATTTCTAGTTTGATTGATGGAGATACACAAAATATAATTAAATCACTTCCTCACATCGCAAAAAATTCTAAAGGTAAATTATTAATTTCTGAGGAACCGGTTTTGATAATTAACTTAGAAATTAAAGACGGCGGAATGAGTAACATTACTTTACGCGGTGTTTCAAATGTTGTAAATGATTTAAGACCGCAAATGAAAATTATTGAAGGCAAATCATTCAATCCAAATTTAAGAGAATTAATTGTTGGGAAAGCAATTGCTAACAAATTTGATGGGGCACAAATTGGGAGCAAGTTAAAAATTGCCGGAGCAATGTGGTTAATTGTTGGGATTTTTGAAGCCAATGGAAGTGGTTTTGAATCAGAACTTTGGGGTGATGCTTCTCAACTTTTAACAGCTTTTAACAGAGGAAATACGGTTTCAACAATTACATTGAAATTAGATAACGAAAATAATTTTGAGAAATTCAAACATTCTTTTTTAACTGATAAAAGACTTCTACAATTTGAGGTTATGTCCGAACAGAGATTTTTCGAAATGCAGTCAGAAATTCTTGCAACATTTATCAGAATTTTGGGAACATTCATTACAATTATTTTTAGCTTTGGAGCAATAATTGGGGCTGCAATAACAATGTATGCTGCAGTTTCAAATCGTACAATTGAAATTGGAACAATGCGCTCACTTGGATTTAGCAGAAGAAGTATTTTAACAGTTTTTGTTACTGAATCACTTTTAATTGCAATTATCAGCGCTATAATTGGATTATTTTTTGCATCATTCTTGCAATTTTTGACAATCTCAACTTTAAACTGGAATTCATTTGCCGATCTTTCTTTTTCGTTTGCGTTAAATCCGCAAATAATTATTTCTTGTTTTATTTTCGCAATTTCAATGGGACTTGTGGGTGGAATTTTCCCGGCATTCAGGGCAGCAAGATTAAATATTGTTAGTGCTTTAAGAGGAAATTAGGAAAAATTGATGTTTGGATGTATAAAAAATATTAGGTTTTTGTAATTCAGATAATATTTCATATATTTTCACTTCAAAATTTGAAATTCAGCACAACTGGAGAGGTGGGTGAGTGGCTGAAACCAACGGTTTGCTAAACCGTCGTAGGGGTTAAACTCTACCGCGGGTTCGAATCCCGCCCTCTCCGCAAAACCTTGTAATTAAATAAGTTACAAGGTTTTTTTGTTTTAGGAGCATGATCGTTTTAGACTACTTCCCTACCTAATAAATTATCAAATGGTTATCAAATTAGTTATCAGTTGGCATTGTATAAGATTTATACTTATCGCATTCGACAAGGATTAATTTTATAGGCAGAAGTATTAGCTCCTTTATCTTCCATAATGATAATCTTCAAATTTTTTGGAAATAAATTCAAAAGTTTTATTTCTAAAATTTTCATCAAAGAAGTTAATATATCTTTGTTCAGTACTACCTTTTTCATCATCAGGACAAATAACTTTTATCTTTTTTAGATTGTAGTTATTCTTAATACCGCAAATTAGAAGATACTTTAAATATAAATCCGTTGTTGGTAAAGAATAACCGATGAAAACTAATTTGTTTGAATTAGAAATTA
>JBGSKB010000047.1:0-5228 GCA_041741395.1 Melioribacteraceae bacterium | reverse complement strand
AACTTCTTCAAGTGCTCTTAAATATAAATGTGTATCTTGTTTCCATTCTGATAAATTTAAAATCGCGTAGCCAACAATTTGTCCCGGACCATGATAAGTAATATCGCCGCCGCGGTCAATTTCAAAAACCTCTATTCCTTTTTCATCAAGAACTTTTTGATCAAATAATAAATTTGTTTTTTCCGCAACTTTTCCTAAAGTATATGTATGAGGATGTTCACAAATAAATAGGATGTCGTTTAATTTACCAAGTGTTCTAAGCTTAAAATATTTTTTTTGAATATCCCAGGCATTTTGATAATTAATTTTGCCTAAATCACAAACCAGTAATTTTCTATATGTGGATTGATTCTCCATAAGCATTTGCAGCAGCTTCCATAATTGATTCTGATAAAGTTGGATGAGCGTGAATTGTTCTTACAATTGATTCATAATCTGCTTCCATCGATTTTGCAATTCCAATTTCTGCAATTAATTCTGTTGCTTCCGAACCAATTATATGAACACCCAAAATTTCACCATATTTTTCATCAAATATAATTTTTACAAATCCTTCTCTTTCACCAATTGCTGAAGATTTTCCACTTGCCGAAAACGGAAATTTACCAACTTTAATTTTGTAACCATTTTCTATTGCTTTTTGCTCAGTTATTCCTATTGATGCAACTTGCGGTTGGCAATATGTACAGCCGGGAATTGTGTCATAATCAATAACTGGTGATTCTAAATTCTTAATTGATTCCACACATTTTATTCCTTCTGCAGATGCAACATGTGCTAACCAAGGCGCTCCAATTACATCGCCAATTGCAAAAATATTTTCAATGTTCGTTTGATAATTTTCTCTATCAATTTTTATATGATTTTTTTCAATTTCAATTCCTAATTCTTCCAAACCAAATCCTTCTATATTTCCGGTTACCCCAATTGCATTTAGAACAACATTCGCAGTTAAAATATTTGATTTACCTTCCGATTCAACTATTACTTCTACTTTATCTGATTTAACTTCTGCACTGTTTACTTTTGTTTTTGTAAAAATTTTAATCCCTCTTTTTTTGAAATTGTTTTCTAACAATTCAGAAACTTCTTTATCTTCAATCGGAAGTACGTGATCCATCATTTCAATAATTGTAACTTTTGTACCTAAAACTGAATAAAAATATGCAAACTCAACTCCAATAGCTCCAGCACCAATAATTATCATTTCTTCCGGCAATCTTTTTAAACTCATTGCTTCGGAACTTGTTATAATTTTTTCGTGATCAACTTTTATTGTGGGAATTGATTTTGGTCTTGCACCGGTTGCAATTATTAATTTTTCATATTCAATTGTATTTATAAGATTTTGATTTTCATAAATCTCAATTTCATTTTTAGATTTTATTTTTCCAAATCCTTTAATGTGAGTTATATTATTTTTCTTAATTAAAAATTCAACTCCCTTTGAAACTTTTTTAGAAACATTTCTGCTGCGTTTAATTATTGCTTCAAAATCAAAATTTACTCCTTCTACAGAAATTCCAAAATCCTTTGATTTATTTTTTATTAAATCGTAAACTTCTGCACTTTTCAATAATGCTTTAGTTGGAATGCATCCCCAATTTAAGCAAACTCCGCCTAGATTTTCATTTTCAATTAAACAAGTTTTAAATCCTAATTGAGCAGCTTTTATTGCGGCAACATATCCTCCCGGACCTCCGCCTAATATGGCAATTTCAAACTTTTCTGACACCAATTTTCCTATTGTTTTAATCTACTTATTTATAAATATAATGAAGATTAGCAACAAAACAAATTAGATGAAAAGACGATTTAATCCCTTAAACATTATCTAAAAGCATGAAATTATTTTGTTTTGAATTCTCAATTAGTTCAAAATTTTTCTGAGTGAATTCACAAATTTTTTCAATTGGACAAATAGAACATTTATAATTTTTTGGTTTACAAATTTCTCTGCCTAATCTTATTAAATTTGTATGAAGTGCGTGCGCAATTCCTTTGGGAAGATTTGTATTTATTTGATAAAAAGTTTTTTCTGGTGAATTTGTTTGAACAATTCCAATTCTATTTAAAGTTCTGTGAACATGAGTATCAACCGGACAAATATTTTTATCAAGTGAAAAAAGTAACACACAACTAGCTGTTTTAACTCCAATACCTTTAAAATTTGTCAAATAATTGATTGAATCATTTTCATCAAACTTTTGTAAATTTTCTAAATCGAAATTACCTTCTTGCTTAAAAAGTTCTTCAAGTAAATTTTTTATTGCATTTGCTTTCTGAAATCCCAATCCAGCAATTTTAATTGCATTTTCAATTAATTTTATTTCGGAATTTTTTACATCTTCCCAATTTTTGTAAGTCAATTTTAAATTTAGATAAGCTCTGTAAGAATTTTTATCATTTGTATTTTGTGAAAGTATTGTTGCAATTAAAAGATCAATTGGTTTAGGTAAAACTTTTGCTCTTGGTGGAATTCCAAATTTCTGAATTAACAAATAATTTAATTCTGTAAATGCAATTGTAGAAAACTTGGACATTAAGATTTAATCCAGTTGGAATGAATAAGATTTAGGGCTTTTTCCATAACCACAGATTCTACTAAAAGTGAAAGTCTAAAAGAAGTTGTTGTAATTCCGTAAATATGAATATTATTTCTATCTAAAATTTCAAGAGTTTCGGAAAGTATTTTATTATTGTGGTTTATGCTTTCACCAATTATTGATATTGCCGAAAGTTTACTTTCGAAAGAAATATTATTACAGATATTTTCTAATTCAGTTTTAACTTTTTTCCAGTTATAAATATTCTTATTCGAAATTAAAAAAGTGATTCTTACTTTATTATCATTTTTAGTTTCTAATATATTTAATTCCTTAATCGGAATTTGGTTCTTATCAAAGTATTTTAGAATTGTTATAAATTCTCCATTTAATTCTATATTATCTATCATTACTTTTAAAATATCTTTTTCATAAACCACTGATTTAATAAAAGTAGAATCAGACGATAATTTATTTTTTATAACCGTTTCTCTAACATCACTAAAACTACTTTTTGCATATAAAGTTATTGAAGCATTTTTTGCAAATTCAACTGCTTGTGCATTCAGAACTTTTGCACCAGCCATACTCATTTCTTGCATTTGCTGAAATGATATCTCGGGTAAATGTATTGCATTTTTTACTACATTTGGATCAGCACTATAAACTCCGTCGACATCAGAATAAATTTCACAATAATCAGCATCCAACGCAGCAGCCAATGCAACTGCAGAAGTATCCGATCCTCCTCGCCCAAGTGTGGTTATATCTCTTTTATAACTTACTCCTTGAAATCCACCAACCACAACAATTCTACCATGTCTAAGTTCATCTTGAACTCTAAATGGTCTAATTTCAATTACTCTTGCATCATTATGTGAATCATTAGTTATTATTCCAGCTTGCGAACCCGTTAACGAAATTGCATCAAATCCCATATCTTTAAGTTGGATGCATAGAAGAGCCATTGTAATTCTTTCTCCAGCACTTAGAAGCATATCCATTTCACGTTTATCGGGATTATCCGAAATTTTACCAGCCGATTCAATCAGTTTGTTTGTTGTTTTTCCCATTGCTGAAACAACCACAACAACATTGTAATTTTTTCTTTTTTTAGCTGCAATTTTTTCGGCAATTTTTTTAATCTTTTTATTAGTGGATAAACTGCTGCCACCATATTTTTGAACAATAATACTCAATTTATAACCTTCTTAATTCATCAATAATTTGTGTTTTGGATTTAGTTTTTTCGTCAACTTTCTTTATTACTTTTGCTGGAATACCAGCAACAATTGTTAAAGATTCAACATCATTTGTAACAACTGCACCTGCAGCTACAACTGCTCCTTGCCCAACTTTAACTCCTTCTAAAATAACTGCGTTAGCACCAATTAAAACATCATTATCAATTATAACGGGTTGAGCGCTCGGAGGTTCAATTACACCGGCAAGTACTGCTCCCGCTCCAATATGGCAATTATTTCCAATTTTAACTCTTCCGCCAATTACAACATTCATATCAATCATTGTTTTGGTTCCTATTTCAGCTCCGATATTAATTACCGCTCCCATCATAATTACGCAGTTATCACCTATTTCAACCATATCTCTAATAATTGCACCAGGCTCAATTCTTGCATTATATTTTGAATAATCAGCCAAAGGAATTGCCGAATTTCTTCTATCAATTTCAATATGATGTTTATTAATAAATTTTTCATATTTTGAATAAAATTTTTGCCAAATGTCTAATTCACAAAATAGAATTCCAAAAGTTTCGTTTCCATAAAAATTTAATTTTTTAAAATCACACTTTCCTAAATCACCAATTAAATAAATTTTACACGGTGTTTTTCTTTCAGCTTCAGCAATGATTTTAATAATTTGATACGAATCCATATTTTTCCCAAATTTGATTATTAAATTTACTTTGTGAAAATTACATCGGTAAAAGAATAAAATCCCGGTTTAGCAGATAACGCAAATTCTGCAGATTTTAAAATGCCTTCGGCAAAAGTCCTTCTTGATAAGGCTTGATGCGATATTGTTAATACTTCGCCTAAGCTTCCAAAATGAACTGTATGTTCACCTGAAACGTTCCCTAAACGGAGTGAGGAAATATTAACTTCCTTATCTTCAAAAATTTTCCGCAGCATTTTGGCAGTACCTGAAGGTTTGTCTTTTTTAAATCTATGATGTGTTTCACTAATTTCCACATCCCAATCATTTAAAATATTTTTAGCTTCATCGGTTAATTTGAGTAAAACCTGAACACCGATGGAAAAATTATAACTCTGCACAACTGCAACAATTTTTGAAAGTTGTTTTAATTCATTAAGTTGATTATTACTAAGACCAGTGGTGGCTATTATCAAAGGTGTGTTGAATTGTTTAACATAATTTATGGATTTATTAAATACCTCGGGTAAGGAACAATCTATAATTATGTCTGGTTTTAATTTGATTTCTTCTTTATTTAATGAATAACTTAAAACCAAGTTATAATTATTTTCTTCAAAAATTCTATTTACCTCAGAACCAAGTCTTCCGGTAAGACCAATTAAACCATAATTCATTTTCTTCACTTAATTGTTGATAAAAGAATATTATTCATTTGAAACTTTTCAAATTCGTTATCCAATATTTGCATGGTTTTTTCATTAGCTTTTTCTAAAGGTAATC
>JBGSKB010000046.1:0-2889 GCA_041741395.1 Melioribacteraceae bacterium | reverse complement strand
CTGGACTAACTTGGGAAATTGTTAATGAAAATATAGAATTTCAAGTAAAACAAATATTATTCATTGATGAACAGATAGGATTCCTATTAGGGGATTATTTAGTTGGTCCTGCTTCAATTAAATACACAAAAGACGGTGGATTTACTTTTAGTAATATTATTAATTTTTCTAATATCCATGAATTAAGAGCAAGTGAAAATAAAATATGGGGATTTGATGATCAGGGTCGTTTAATTGAAATTGACATAGATAAAATAACAGACATAAAAGTTACTTCAAAATTAATACCTGCAAATGTAAGATTAGAACAAAATTATCCTAATCCATTTAATCCAACAACAACAATAGAATTTTCAGTGCCAAAACAAGAACAAGTAACAATTAAGATTTATGATATACTAGGAAAAGAAATAAAAACATTAGTAAATGAAATAAAAAGTAGAGGTAATTATAATGTTGAATTTGATGCATCAAGTTTAGCTAGTGGGATATATTTTTATAAAATAATTACAAATAATTATACAAATACAAAAAAAATATTATTTCTTAAATAGTACTTTTAAAAATAAATAATTATCAATATTTGATATGAAGATGAATAAGTTATTACAAAAATTAATTATAAGTATTGTATTTATAACTTATTATCCAATATATGGACAAAATTATATAATAAAAGTATCAAATTATTACTCAACTTTCAGTTTAGCAGATCTTAAAAATTATCAAAAAGAGTATACGGTTCAATTAGGTAACGGATATAATATTCCTTACAAAATTGTTGACAATTTCCCTTCGTTTTTTTCTTACCAGATTTCAGTTGGTTTAGAACATTCTGAAAATCTTGAAAGTGGATTAGTATTCAATTATTCGTCAACAGCTGCACGTTCTGATTATCAGGACTATTCAGGGAATTTAAGAATAGACTATTTATTAAGCTCAAGCAGTTATGGAGTTTATTCAGAATATTCTATATCATTACTGACTTTTCTAAATGGAGTAATAGGTTCAAAAATTTTATATAACAGGTCAGTTCTTGCTTTAAATAATAAACTTATAATTTTTAATGAAAGTGAAAATCAAATTAATAAATATGAATCAACTTCGTTTTCTGTTAGCCCATATTTAGCATTTGAAACTTTTTATAAATGCTTAATTCTTAGGTTTAATACTGAATATATGATTGACTTTAATGGAGAACTTGTAAACATAAAAAATAAAAAAAATCAATTACCAATTCGAAATGGCAGTGTAGCAAAAACAAATTGGTCGGGTTTTAGAATCGGTATCGATTTTGGTATTAGACTTTAAAAATAATATGAATAAAATATTTATTTTAGTAGTGATTTCGATTTTGATTTTCTATAAATGTGATTTCACATACTCTCCCACTGGTTCAAATTTTGTTGAAATTGAAAGTCCTACATCTAACGTTAATATTTCTTTAAAAAATGTTAAAGATACCGTGCATGTTTGGGGTTCAGTTAAATTAATATGTGATATCGACATTGACAATATTTATGATCTTTATGAAATACGTGTTTACATTGATAGCAATTTAATTGGAAACGCTAATTATGAAGGTGTTCTTGAGTTTAATTCAAAAGAAATCAATGATGGAATTCATGAGTTAACAGTATTTGTAGCCAGTTATCCCGATAATAAAAGTTTAGCAACCCAAATGCATCGAGAAATAGTTGTAAAAATAAAATCATTCAAACTAATAATTGATAATACTAGTCCACCAATCCCGACAGAAATTATAAGTGTAAGTAATAAAAATGGGTTCAATACTGTTAAGTGGAATAGATATAAATATAGCAATTTTGAATTTTACGAAGTTTGTGAAGTTGACTCTTCTAAATTAGAAACAAAAGTATATCATTTAACCAACATATATTCAATTGATTCATTAGAGTTTATAGATAAAAGATATATTGGAGGTAATATAACATATTTAATAAGGGTTTGGACAAGTTATGGTAATCCGATACTTGAAAGCAAACCATATTCATATTATGAAGATGCTTCAGGGATCATTGATTGGAAATTTAATGAACACAGTGAGTTGATATTAACTTGGCAAAAATGTAAATATAAATCAACTTTTGAATATTATGATATACTCTACTATACAAATGATAATCCAACAATTTACCATTCTGTTGGAACATTCCACAATATAAATGATACTTCGAATATTATTCCTACTAATATAACCTTTGGCCCAGTATATAATTTCTTTGTAATTACGCACGGGGGTAATGCTGCAATAAGTAAAATAACTCAAGTTTATGTCGGACATCAAATCTCAAAATTTAATGAATTAAAATATATCCCTTCATCAAATTCTATTTATCTTATAAGTGATAATGATACAAAAAGGCTTGATCTAAATTCACATGAATTACTTGCTCATTGTAATAAAAGAGTTGAAATTAGTCAAGATGGATCTAGAGCATATACATTAACATCCAATAATATTATTGAAGAACTTAATCCAATTAATTTTGATGTATTACGTTCAATTAACACAGACAATATTTTTTCAAATTCATATGATATCAGTAGATTATTTATTGGATCACCGAATATTTTATATCTTAATAGGGAGACAATTTATTATATAGACACTGATTTAATGGAAATAAAATCTAAATTAAATTCTAATTCAAGTTCCTATCCTGAAATTGTTGAAGTTTCTCCACATGGATATATTTATTTAAATTATGAAAATACATTAATTACTGCTGATATTTCAAATGGCCAAATTACTAAAGAAGGATTATATTATAAAAAACTTGATAATACATGTTTTTCGTTTAAAGAAAATTATGATCTTTTTGGAGAAATATATGAGGATCAATTTCTAATTAGTACGTATGATGA
>JBGSKB010000045.1:0-8688 GCA_041741395.1 Melioribacteraceae bacterium | reverse complement strand
TTATCGATGTCGGCATCCGTCAACAACGGAAAAGGTGTCATCGGCACCTTATTAAACTCTTCAAAAATAGCTTTTGCCTGAGCATCTCCACTGTTGATGAGGTCTGAACTGTTTCTGATCCATTTTTGCAACCACTCCTTTTGATAATAATTTCTTTTTCTTCCATGATTTGTGAACCATAAATGCAATTGAGGCAAAAGTTAGCATTAGAACAACTCTTGTTAAATCTTGTACAAATATTCTAGTTGGTAATCCGTTTACAAACCAATCTGTATTTTCTGCACCAACATGAAAAATAACACCAATTACACTATCTGATGCAAATTGCCAGCCATTGCCAGCAAACAAATTGCTAATAGCAATTGACCAATCAGTTTGGGGCTTGATTGTTGCCCCAATAAAAATAATACTAATAAAAAATGGCGTAATGTACTTAATTGCAAATTTGAAAAATTTTGGAACAATAATATCAGCACCGCGAGTAATTTCTGCCCAGCCTTTATCAATTCCAAAAACATATGCAAAAACAATAGATTCAAGAAGAGCAAATACAACTAATGAAAATGTTCCGGTCCAAAAATCAAATTCATCAAATGAGCCGCCGGGATATAACCAAACACATAAAAATCCCAATGTAAAAATTGCTAATCCGGTAAGTACTGCACCTTTATTTCGTGGAATTTTAAATTCATCATTAAAAAAAGCTAAAATTGGCTGACCCATTGCTAATGATGAGGTTATTCCAGCAAAGAATAATAATCCAAACCACATTGCTCCGGCAACTGGAGCAAACCATCCCCAATTATTGAATAAAGTTGGCAATGTTAAAAACCCTAAGGCAAAACCGCTTCCTCCCGCTGTAGAAGCTTGTACAACCTGCAATCCAAGATAAGCTGTTGCAATTGGGAGTAACAATGAACCGCCTAAAACTACTTCAACAAATTCATTCATCCATCCAGCAGAAGAAGCATTTAACGCGATATCTTGTTTTTCTTTTACATATGCTGAATAACAATGGATTGAACCCATTCCAACAGAAAGTGTGAAGAAGATTTGTCCTGCAGCCGCAAGCCAAGTAGTAGGATTGAACAACCCACTAAAATTTGGTTCCCAAACAAAATTTAATCCAACCAAAGGACTTTGAATTACTCCTGGATCAGTTGTATCCAAAGTTAATCCTTTAATAACCAAAACAATTCCAAACAAAATTAATAATGGCATTCCAATTTTTGCGGCAACTTCAATTCCTTTAGCTAATCCACGAGAAAGAATCCAAACATTTAATCCAAGAGTAATTACGAAAAAGAAAAATGCTTCATATGGGAGAGCAAAAATACTTGCTTCATGAATTCCTAAATATTGGGGAAAAAAATCTGTTGGTTTTATATCAAAAAAAGTTCCAGTTAAAGAATGGAAAACATATGCAAGAGTCCAAGATTCAATGTAAGTGTAATAAGCTGCAATTGTTAAATTTGAGAACAATCCAAAAACACCAATATATTTTAGGAATTTAGATTTTCCCATTACGTCAAACATTCCGGGAGTTGAGTGATGTCCGTATTTTCCACCGTGTCTTCCAATTGACCACTCAATGTATAAAAGTGGAATTCCCATCAAAACGAATGAAATTAAATAAGGAATTATAAAAGCTCCGCCGCCGTTTTGTGATGCTTGTGCTGGAAATCTTAAAAAGTTTCCTAATCCAACTGCGTTCCCAGCCATTGCCAGAACTAAACCAACTCGCGATCCCCATCTTTCTTTTGTATGTGACATAATTTAAGTTTTGGTTAATTGTTGAAGTTTGTTAATTTAAAAAAAACGAATACAATGATTTTAAAATCATCAAATACCTAAAAAAATTTTTCTTAAGTTAACTAAATATTTTGGTAAAATCGAAAACATATTTACATTAAAGAATTTCTTTTTTATGAAAATGCAAATTCATTTAAAAAGATAAATAAACAAAGATTACCAATTTTTACTTTTCTTTAAGTCTGTAATATGTGCAAGGTGATGTTTACAATGCCAAGCATAAAGTGCAAGATTCTCATCTAAATATACTTTTCGTTTTTTTTCTGGATGGTAAAAGCTTTTCTTCCAATCATTTTCTGTAAATGAATTTAGCAACGCCACCCATCTTTCATGAATTCCCTCAATTATTTTTAAAGCTGAAGAAATTGAGAAATTTTTACTATCCGCAAGTTCTGCCCAGCGATCTTCAAAATATGGTTTTATTGTTGGAAATTCTTCCGTTAAAGCTAATTTAAATCTTACAAAACTGTTCAAGTGGCTGTCTGCGCAGTGGTTTACAACTTGTCTTATTGTCCAGCCATCAGGTCTGTATTGCGTATCCAATTGTTCATCATTTAAATTTTCTACTTCTTGTTTTAATTTTATGGGAAAATTTTTAATCACTTCAATAAATTTTTTAATTTTTTTCGGAGAGATATTTTCGGGTTTTTCAAAATTTCCAATTGGATATTTTAATTTTTCTAAATTCATTTTTTCTCCAATTTAAATGTTTTTAACAATTTTACTTTTTCAATTTTTTGGTACCAATCATTTGCAACAAACTCCAATTCATTAACCCCAAATTTGCCGAAATTATAATTCTTATATTTCTCAAGTAATTCTATAAATTTATCTTTTTCTTTTATATCATTTCTAAATCTAACAATTGTAGAATGCGCTGTCTTAATTGAATATCGTTTATCCAAAGATTGTTCTAAATGGGTTTGTCTAAAATTTTCACGTAAATTATCTCTGATATTATTCAGTGTATTTTCTTCCCAAAATCCTTGAACCATAATTGCTGACTGTGTTGCTGTGATTCCTTCAAAATTTATTGCAAAACTTTTTTCTTTTTCTACACTTTTTGAAATTACGGAAAAATAATCTTCCAAATTAATTTTACTTAGGTCAAATCCGTTGTAACAAGAAATAATTGACATTACTGTTATGTGAATATCTGAATTTCTATAATAGTATTGGATTGGCTCAATCTTCCTCAAATCATCCAGAAATATTTGTATTTTATTTTTGATAAAAATTGGCGGACGAATTAATAATGTAATTCCATATCTGTTATCATTTTCAGAATCAATAAGTTCATCAACCAAAACATTTGTTGATTTTACTTTATTAAGAAATTCCGAGAAAAGATTTTTATAATGTTCTGATAAATTCAAAATGAAAATTCCAAATTTGTAAAAATTTTAAAAGTTTGAATAACAGAAATTTTTGATAACATTTATTCTAAAAAAGTTTTATGTTATCAAACAAATTAAGCATACTTTTATCACAAAAATTAAACTTTATGGAAACTATAAGCAAAAGTAAATTTTCTCAAGTTATGAATACAACTGTTCTTGTTTCTGCGCTTGGCTATTTTGTTGATATTTATGATTTAATTCTTTTTGGAATTGTACGTATTCCAAGTTTAACCGAATTAGGTTTTTCCGGAGAAGGTTTAATTAAAAACGGTGTATTCCTTTTAAATATGCAAATGACAGGAATGTTAATAGGTGGAATTTTTTGGGGAATTTATGGTGATAAAAAAGGCAGACTTTCTGTATTGTTCGGATCGATATTTCTTTATTCAATTGCAAATATTGCAAATGCGTTTGTAACAAATATTGAAATGTACGCTTTCTTTAGATTGCTTGCCGGAATTGGTTTAGCCGGTGAACTTGGAGCAGCCGTTACTTTAATAAGCGAAATTTTACCAAAAGAATTGCGCGGCTACGGAACTGCAATTGTTGCAACTATTGGCGTAAGCGGAGCAATTGGCGCTGCAATTGTTGCCGAACTTTTCACTTGGCAAACTTCTTACATTATTGGCGGTGTGCTTGGAATTATTTTATTAGTAATGCGAATAAAAATGTTTGAATCCGGAATGTATAAAACAATTAAGGATTCTCATGTTTCAAAAGGAAATTTTATAAAACTTTTTACATCGAAAGAAAGATTTTTACGTTATCTTAACTGCATTTTAATTGGGTTACCTATCTGGTATGTGGTTGGAGTTCTTATAACTTTTTCTCCGGAGTTTGGAAAAGTGCTTGGTGCAAAAGGAGATATATCTGCCGGCAAAGCAATTATGTTTACTTACATTGGATTAATTTTTGGTGATTTTGCAAGCGGATTTTTGAGTCAATACTTAAAAAGCAGAAAAAAAATAATTATGATGTTCATTTCACTTACGCTTGTCTTTATTTTAGTTTACTTATTTTCTTCAAATTTTACCGTAACTTATTTTTACGGTTTGTGTATTGCTTTAGGAATTGCAATTGGTTATTGGGCAGTTTTTGTAACAATTGCTTCAGAACAATTTGGTACAAATATCAGATCAACTGTTACCACAACAGTTCCAAATTTTATTCGCGGATCAGTTGTTCCAATTACATTTTTATTTGAATATTTGCGCGGCTCAATTGGAATAGTTAACTCGGCTTTAATTGTTGGAATTATCAGCGTAGTTATTGCGTTCTTTTCGGCATATCACTTAAAAGAAACTTTTGGCAACGATCTAAATTATGTGGAGGATATTTAGTTTAAAAATATTTGGCGAATGTAATTTTTACAGTTCGCCAATATTTTATTGGAATTATTTTTTCACAATATTAAAATTAAATTCTGGTGTACCTAAAGCTCCCCACAATCTTAACCAAATTGGTAAAAGCATTTCAGTTCCTCGAGAAGTAGTAATATCTCCTAAATCAATTAAATTTGATTTTTTCCATCCAAAGGAAATTAATAATTGTTCAACTTCTTCTTTTGCAGATTTTTCATTTCCGCTTATAAATAAATTATGATCGCCGGAAATTATTGATGGATTTACCATTAAATATGCGTTAAGTGTATTCAAACTTTTAACAACTTTAGTTTTTGGAAATGCTTTTTGTATTTGTTCACCCAAAGAATCTGTATTACAAATTGTTAAAGTTGGTGGTATTCCTCTTGAAAAATCCAAAGGGTTTGAAATATCTAACAAAACTTTATTTTCTAAATTTTCTGAGCCAGCTAAGCTTAAAGCTTCTATTGAACCAACTCCGTTTGTGGCATTTACGATTAAACTACCGAATTTAGCTGCTCCGGAATAAGTTTCTAATTTTACAGATTTATTAAATTTGTGCCATTCACCAAATGGAGGTCTGCCAAAATTATCTTTGTTAGTTTTTTCTAAAGTATTTTGAACATTCCTTGTGCCAATTGCAACTTCATGACCAAGCTGAATTAATTTTTCGGAGATTATTTGGCCAACAACTCCGGTACCCAAAACTGATATTTTCATAAGATTGCCTTTCTATAGTTACTATATAAATGATAGTTGCTAATCTAATTATAGTTTGTTAATTTTGCAATAACTGTCAACATTAACAGTATAAGAAATAATTATGATAATAAAAGGCAAAGAATACGTAATTAATATTGATGGCGAAATTTTTCATTGTGCAATGGATACCACAATGAAATTTATTGGTGGGAAATGGAAAGCAGTTGTTCTTTGGTATTTGAAAAATAAGACTTATAGGTTTGGCGAATTAAAAAAGCAAATTCCGGATATAACTGAAAAAATGTTGAGTTTACAATTGAAAGCATTGGAACAAGATGGATTAGTAAAACGTGATGTTTTTCCCGAAGTACCATTAAGAGTAGAATATTCACTTACAGATTTTGGGAAAACTTTAATCCCCATTTTAAATGAAATAGCTAAATGGGGAAGAAATCTTGGTGAAACTAAAGGTACACTAGAAGAAGTTAATTCAACAAAATAATTTCTACAAATTAAATTATTTTTTTATGAATTCAACAATTGAATCAATCAATCCATCTTTTAAAGGTAATTCCGGATTTGAATAAGTTTGCATATTTTTTTGCATATCCAATTCAGATTCTTTCAAAACATGATTCATTCCATCAATAATTTTTAATTCGGAACTAGGATTAGCATTGTGCAAAAAATTTGCATCTTCAACTTTCACTTGTAAATCTGTTGTTCCCTGCAAAATTAAAATTGGAATTTTCAACTTAGCAATTTCTTCTTGAGGATTGTATTTAAACCACGAAATTAAATAAGGTTGAATACTTGGTCTAAAAAGTGAATAATAATTTTGATCCACGCTGTCAATCGTTTTCCCGCTTTCTAATACTTCTAAATATTTAATTGATGTTTCGTAAAAATTTTTAGGTTGATTTGATAATTGTTTCTTCAAAATTATATTTGCAGATTCTCCGGCTCCGGCAATTGAAATAAATTTATCAACATTTTTATTTTGAGATGCAATCATTCCTAGCAAAGAACCTTCGCTATGACCAATAATAATTATTTGATTAAACGAACTATCTTTTTCTAAAAAATCTATCCAACTTTTAACATCATTAATGTAATCTTCAAAAGATAATTTACTTTCATCAAAATTTGGAATAACACTTTTCCCAATTCCGCGTTTATCATAACGAAGAGAAGCAATTCCATTTTCTTCCAATGAATAAGCAAGCATTTTCAAGGAGTTATTTTGCATCATCGGATTATTTCCGTTTCTGTCGGTTGGACCAGAACCGGCAATAATTAATGCAATTGGAATGTTTTGAGTACTATATGGTAAAAGTAAACTTCCTTCCAAATTACAATTTTGTGTTTGAATTGTAATGATTTTTTCATTTTGTCCAAGTATAAGAGTCAATGGTAAGATTAAAAAAAAGTATAGAATTTTCATAATATGTAAACTCAATTTTATTATTTTAAAATTAGTTCCCAATAACCAACATCAATCCAATTATTAAATTTGTAGCCGACTTCTGAAAATTTTCCTAAATAATTAAAACCAAGTTTTTCATGAAGTTTTATGCTCGCATCATTTGGTAAAGATATTCCGCCAATTACAGAATGCAATTCTGATTTTTTTACTTGATTAATTAATTCAGAATAAAGTTTTGTTCCAATTCCTTTTCCAACACAATTATTATTAAGATAAATTGTTGATTCTACGGAATATCTATAAGCTGATCTTTCTTTCCAGTAACTGATATAAGCATAACCAAGAACCACATTGTTTTCTTTGTAAACCAAGTAACGAAATTTTTCTGCAATCTGATTGACACGAGATTTCATAACCTCCAAAGATATTTCAATTTCCTCAAAAGTTATAATTGTATTTTTTATATAATAATTATAGATGTTGAGTATTTCTTGAACATCATTTTCTACGACATCAAAAATTCCATTTACATTTTTGTTCATGTTGGTTTACTTTAATTTGTTATAACCTTTTTCACCAAAACATTGAAGTTTTTCAATCCACATTTTCTCAAGAATTTCCAATTCTTCTTTATAGTTATTTGATTCATTCTGGTTCGGTTCTAAAACATCAACAATTTCAAAAATAAATTTATTTGCGCCAAGATTTTTATAATCTTCTTGCAAAATTTTATTTGGATGAGAATTATTATCAAGCTGAAATTTACATCCATTAACTTTTCCTTTTACGTTTAATCCATAATCAATAAAAATTTTTTTGTTGATCAAATTTTCAACTTTGAAAATTCCCATTTCCGGCGGATTTTGTAAATATTGTTTTTTGAGTTCTTTTTTATCCATAATATTTCTCCAAAATTTTAATCCCAAACATATTTCCAAATTTTATCGGTTTGTCTTTTCCAGATTGTTGTGTAAATACCTTTAAATTCTGATGTTGTGCTGTCTTCATTTATAATTATCCAAGAATATTTTCCGTAAGAATATGCTAGATTACCGCAGTCGGAAACTTCAATAAAATCGGGCTTCCAATTAACTTTTGCTTTTTTATAAGTTTCTTTTTCATAATAATTTAAAATATTATTTTTACCGCTAATTAGAGAATCATTACCGCGTTTAATTACGGCTTTTTCATCAGCAAAAAAAGCGAAAGCTTCTGCTATACTTTTTTCTCTGCACATAATTTCAAATTGTTTTTCGGTTTCTTCTATTTCTTTTTTGATAATTTCCTTATCGACATTTTGATTACATGCGATTGAAAAAATTAGAGCAAACATTACCAATAAATAAATTATCATTTTAGTATTCCTTAAATAAATATTATTCAATTTTTTCAAATTGCTTTGTTTTAGAATTATAATTAAAAATTTCCCCGGTTTCTATTATGTAATACCATCCCAAAATATTTAATATTTTCTTTTCAAATTTTTCTCTTACGTATGGATAAGTAAGCAAATGTTTCATTTGTTCAACAATATTTAGTTGTTCGGTCATCCATTCTCTTTTAGCATGATCTAAATGTATATGCGGAATTGTGTTAATTTTTTGTTTAACAGATTTAGAAAGTTCCAACCATTTTTTTGTGTTTGGAATTTCTGAAAGTTGAAGCTCATCAAAAAACATTGCGTTACATCCGCCGCAATTTGAATGACCACAGACTAAAATATTTTCAACATTTAAAACTTTTAAAGCATATTCTATTGCAGATGTTGTAGCTAAAAAATCATTTGAAAATCTGAAAAACGGAACAATATTGGCAATATTTCTAATTACAAATAATTCGCCGGGTAAAGTTTTGGTAATTAAATTTGGAACTATACGAGAATCTGAGCAGCCAATAAAAAGTGTGTGCGGATTTTGTTTTTTGCCTAATTCTTCAAACAGATTTTTGTGTTCAATAAAATCTTTTGAATTAAACTCTTTCACACCAT
>JBGSKB010000044.1:0-2095 GCA_041741395.1 Melioribacteraceae bacterium | reverse complement strand
ATATCCAAATGTTTGATGCAGAAAAAATAATTCCCGTAATGCATTAAAGATATTATTTAAAAATTCCGGTTGGAACTTCAAATTTAAAAATTAATTTGAGCGCAAAAAATAAAGATTTTTCTTCTTTGAGATATTATTTGCATGATCCGGACGGAAGAGAAAAATATTTTGGGATTTTTGATTCCGAAGAAAATCTTAATAGTTCTCAGTCATTATATGATTTAACTCCGGGAGTCTATGAATTGGTAATACTCGGACAATTTACATCCTCAAAAGAATCGATTTACAATCTTAACTTAGAGGTTGATGGAATAAATATTATTGAAAATTCAATTGCTGAGAAAAAATCAGTTTCATTAGTAAATTATTTTGATGAAGAAAAATCAATAAAAGCTAAAGGAAATTTACTTGGATATCAAAAAAATTATAATGTAAAAATAAGCGGAAATAATGTTCATAAAATTCCTTTTGAATTGAAAAATGGTGAAAGCAAAAAAGAATTTGAAATTAAATTAAGTAAAGAAGATTTTAATAAAGTTACAGATTTTGCATTAATGATTTATGATGAAACCGGTAAAGCGGTTGATGTTAATGGCTTATCATATAGTTTTGGTTTATCTTCGGTGACAAAACAAAATAATGAAAATGAAAAAGTTGAAAAATATGAATTTGTTCTAATTCCAGGTTTTGCTAATGTCGATGCAGAATTAGAAGTGAATATTTGTGAAAAAACTTATTTTGCAGAAAATGAAAAAATTGTGATGAAAGATCAAAATCTTAACTTATATCCATTCACTGAAATTAAACTTTCAACAAATTTTGAAGAACCAAAAATTACCAAACCAATTGGTACAAAATATTTTGTTGAATTAGTTTTTAATTCTGCAAACACAAATGAAATTGAGTTTAAAAAAGTTATTACAATAAATTCTAAGGAATAAATTTTATGAGTGGAATAAAAACAAATGAAAAGCCAATTGGGTTACCATCAAATGCGTATTCGGAACTAAAACCCGGTGAAGAATACAAACCAGTAATGTCACCTCATTCTTCAATAACCGAAGTTACACCATATTCCGTTATAACTGGTCTGATAATGGCAGTATTGTTTTCTGCAGCTGCAGCATATTTGGGTTTAAAAGTAGGCCAAGTATTTGAAGCAGCAATACCAATTGCAATTTTAGCAGTTGGATTTTCAAATATATTTAAAAAGAAAGACGCAATGGGACAAAATGTAATTATTCAATCAATTGGGTCTACTTCAGGAGCAGTTGTTGCCGGTGCAATTTTTACTTTACCCGGAATATATATTTTGAATCTTCAGGCATCATTCTTTCAAATGTTTATGGCATCACTGCTTGGTGCATTTTTAGGAATCTTATTTCTGATTCCATTCAGAAAGTATTTTGTTTCTGAAATGCATGGCAAGCTTCCATTTCCTGAAGGAACAGCAACTACTGAGGTTTTAGTTGCCGGAGAAAAAGGCGGATCACAAGCTAAAATTTTAATTAGTGCAGGATTGATTGGCGGTATTTATGATTTTTTAATTTCTACTTTTGGTACATGGGCAGAAATATTTACATCAAGAGTTGTTGGCGTTGGACAAACTATTGCAGATAATTTCAAGTTGGTTTTCAGATTAAACGTAAGTGCAGCAGTCGTTGGATTAGGATATGTAATTGGGTTAAAATATTCATTAATTATTGCTGCCGGTTCATTTGTTTCATGGTATGTGTTCATTCCTATTTTTAATTATTTAGGAGAATTTATAACTTCTCCGGTTGGAGCAAATGTTCAACTTTTAATTAAGGATATGTCGGCTGAACAAATTTTCAGCAATTATGTTCGTCATATTGGAATTGGCGCAATTGCAATGGCCGGATTTATTGGAATAGTTCGTTCATCAAAAGTTATAAGCTCTGCAATATCTTTAGCAGTAAAAGAAATTTTTGGTGGAAGGAATGTTGAAGGATCTTCATTGAGAACTCAACGAGATCTTTCAATGAAGATAATTGTTGGAGGAATTATTCTAACTGCAATTGTTTTATTTATTTTCTTCTTATATGGAGTCGTTTTGAATATTTTTCATGCAATA
>JBGSKB010000043.1:0-6861 GCA_041741395.1 Melioribacteraceae bacterium | reverse complement strand
CAATCGCTTCATTAATTTTGAATCGTATGCTTTACCTTTTATTTCATCAACTTCTTCTTCTTTAGCCATTATTCAATTTCTTTCAATTCTTCTTCGAGTAATTGTTTGTTATTTAAATCAGCATAAACTCCGTCAAACTTTATAAGTTCATCGTGAGTTCCTTGTTCAATAATTTCACCATTCTGCAGAACAATAATATTATCAGCATTTTTAACTGTGGAAATTCTATGACTAATAATTATGCTTGTTCTTTCCTTCATAAATATTTTAAGTTGATTAAGAATTTCTTCTTCGGTATTTGTGTCAACCGCAGAAAATGAATCGTCAAGAATTAATATTTTTGGGTTGATTGCTAAAGCTCTTGCCAGACTTGTTCTTTGCTTTTGTCCGCCGGAAAGTGTTATTCCCCTTTCACCCAAAATTGTTTCGTAACCTTTAGAAAAAGTATCAATTTCTTTTTTAAGCTGAGCAATTTCTGCAATTTGATTAATAAATTCTGAATTTGGATTTTCAACACCATAAGCAATATTATTATATAAGGTATCAGAGAATAAAAATGTTTCTTGAGGAACTAATCCAATACTTTTCCGAAGCTTATTTCGCGGAATATTTTTTACGTTTATTCCATCAATAAAAATTTCTCCACTTGTTGTATCAAATAATCGCGGCAATAAATTTATTAAACTTGTTTTTCCGCTTCCCGTATGACCAATTATAGCAAGTGAACTTCCAATTGGAATTTTCAAATTTATTTTCTTTAAAACATCCGGCAATTGATTTCCATATTTAAATGAAACGTTTCTAAATTCTATTTCACCTTTAATTTCTTCAGTATAAATATGATTTTCTGCATCTTTAACGTCATCAATTTCACCAAAAATTTTCAACAATCTTTTCATACTTGCAGATGCTTGTTGAATTAAATTTGTTACCCAGCCAAAAGCAATAACTGGCCAAATTAACAGACTTAAATAAGCAACAAATGCAACAATTTCACCAAGTGTTAATTTACCATCAATCACCATTGATCCACCGAGCCAAATTATAATGATGATTGAAATTCCGGAAATCATAAATAAAATTGGAATGAATAAAGCTTGAATTTTTACTTGATCCATATTTCTGTGAAGATAATCATTACTTAATTTTGTGAATTGTTTTAATTCATCATTTTCTCTAACATAAGACTTGATTACGCGTATTCCGGAAAAACTTTCTTGTGCTTTAGTTGTAAGTTCGCTAAACTTTTCTTGAATTCTTGTAAATTTTGTATGAATTTTTTTACTTAATTTATAGACAAAGTAAGAAAGCACCGGAAGCGGAATTAACGCATAAATTGTTAACCAAAGATTTAAGCTCAACATTAAAATTATTACAATCACAAATTTTGAAACGTTATCTAAAGTGTACATAACTGCTGGACCTATATACATTCTAACTGCGCTAATATCATTTGTAGCGTGGGACATTATATTTCCGGTGGAATTATTTTGGAAAAATCTTGTAGGTAGTTTTTGAATGTGTGCCCAAAAATCGCTGCGTAAATCATATTCAATTTTTCGCGATACAATTATAATTGTTGTGCGGATTAAAAATCTGAAAATTCCGCCAAGTAATGCTGTTCCAACAATTAGTAAAGAATATTTTAAAATTATATCGTGACTAATATTTTTTTGAAGTGCATCAATACTTTCTTTAAGAAGAATGGGAATATAAACTTGTGCTGCATTGGAAAGAAGAATGAAAATAACTCCGAGGAATAAAGTGAATTTATATTTTAGAAAATATTTATTTAGCGTAAATAATGATTTCATAAAAAAGCTTTCATATCAATTAAAAATACGAAAACTAATTTATGATAAAAAATAATGAGACGTTGTGTAAATTTTTAGTTTGGTAAATCAAAATAATGCTAAAGTGAAAGTAAAAGAAGAATAAATGCAGCATAATTTTTTGCAATTCCAAGATATTTTCCCACTTCACCTAAATCATAATTTGGTTGATTTTTGTAATATTCAGAAATTGATTTCATTATGAATTCTTTTTGCTGATTATGTTCAACCATTTGATTTGCTAAATTTAAGTTTGGTTCAAATTCACAAATCATTCTAAAGTGCATGAATAATTCATTTATATTTTTTAAACTATCAATACAAATTGAATTTTTATTTGTATCGAACTCAAAATTCTCTAATGATAATTTATTTTGAAGTGAATTATTTATCGAATCAATCAGATTTATTTGGGGAATTTTTACAGAATCTTGGCCAAATTGATTTTGAGAAAAAATCAATAAGATGAAAAATATCGCTAAATGAAATTTCTTCATTATTTAAAATTTAAAATGAATAACTTTTATAAATCCAATTCAATATTTTTGTTTCAAAAGGGTTTATATGAATAATAAAAATATTTTGTTTTTTAAGAATTCCGCGGAACTAAGAAAATGGTTTGAAAAAAATCATGAGACAGAAAAAGAATTATTGTTGGGATTTTATAAAGTTCATACAAAAAAACCAACTGTAAATTGGTCAGAATCGGTTGATGTTGCAATTTGTTTCGGATGGATTGACGGAATTCGAAAATCAATTGATGAAGAAAGTTATTACAATAGATTTACTCCGCGAAATCCAAAAAGCAATTGGAGTGCAATAAATATTGATAAATTTGAAAGACTTTTAAAAGCTGGATTGGTTCATCAAAAAGGAATTGATGCGTTTAGTAAAAAAACTGTTGAAAAATCTAAAATATATTCTTACGAAAGAAAAAATGCTAAACTCACAAAAGAATTAGAGAATGAAATTAAGAAGAATAAAATTGCATGGGAATATTTTAGTAAACTACCGCCTTCCACAAAACATATAACAATTTTTTGGGTTATGAGTGCAAAAAGAGAAGAAACTCAAAAGAGCCGATTAAAAATTTTGATTGAATCTTCCGAACAAAATTTGAGAATTCCAGTTTTAAGAAGATAATTTTTATTCTATAACACTAAACCCGGTATATTTATGCAAAACTTTTGGAACAATAATTTTTCCTTCTGGTGTTTGATTATTTTCCAAAATCGATACCATTAATCTGCTTGTTGCTAATCCCGAACCATTTAAAGTATGAACAAATTCTGGTTTTTTGTCATCCTTTTTTCTGAATTTAATATTAGCTCTTCTGGCTTGGAATGATTCAAAATTACTGCAAGAAGAAGCTTCAAGCCATTTATTTTCTGCTGGCGACCAAGTTTCAATATCATAACATTTTGCTGCGGCAAAACTTAAATCGCCGGAACATAATGCTAAAATTCTATACGGAACTTTTAATTCTTTTAAAATATCTTCAGCATCGGAAACTAATTTTTCTAAATGATCATAAGATCCTTCCGGATGAACAATTTTCACCATTTCAACTTTATTGAATTGGTGAACTCTTAAAAATCCTTTTGATTCTTTTCCGTAACTTCCCGCTTCTCTTCTAAAACACGCTGAGTAAGCAACGTAATTAATCGGAAGCTGATCTTCATTTAAAATTTCATCTCTATGCAAATTTGTAACTGGAACTTCCGCAGTTGGAACTAAATATAAATTATCTCTTTCCGCATAATACATATCTTCCTGCATTTTTGGTAATTGTCCGGTGCCAAACATTGAATCTGCATTTACCATAAACGGCGGGAATATTTCTTTATAACCATGACGTTCAAGATGATAATCCAACATAAAATTTATAAGTGCTCTTTCTAAAGTTGCACCTTTACCAACATAAACCGGAAAACCGGAACCGGAAATTTTTGCTCCCCGTTCAAAATCTAAAATTCCTAATTTACTTCCCAATTCCAAATGATTTAAAGGATTCTCAACCGGAGATTTTTCAAATCCATTCGGGAGCCATTGTCTAACTTCAACATTGTCTTCTGAGCTTTTGCCAATTGGAGTTGATGAATGCGGTAAGTTTGGAAGTCTAATCATTAGTTGGTGAAGTTTATCGTTTATTTCTTTTAACTCATCATCTAAATTTTTAATCTCTTCACCGACATTCTTCATCTCAGCCATAATAGAATCAGCACTTTGTCCGGCTTTTTTTATTTTGCCAATTTCTTGAGATGCCGAATTTCTTTTCGCTTTTAAATCTTCAACCAACTGTAATTTTTCTCTTCTTGATTGATCAAGTGAGAGAATTTCATTAACTCGATTTTTATCATTTTTACTTTCCAAACCTTTATTTACAAACTCTGGATTTTCTCTAATTAATTTTATGTCTATCATATTTCCTTCTTAAAAAAGTTAAATAGAACGCAGATCAACATGATCTATTAAGATTATTTATGATTTAAATTCAGAAGAAAAAACTTTTCTTTTGAATTGTGGTTCTTTACCAAAATTTAATAAAAGTCCAACTTCAATATCAGTTGCTTTTAAATAATTTACTAACTGTGCTTCGTGTTCGGGAATTAAATTTTCAGCAGCTTTCAATTCAACTATAACAGAATCTTCAACAAGTATATCTGCAAAATATTCGCCTACATTATTATCATCATAAAAAACTTGAATTGGAAATTGTTTTTTTGCATTCAAACCTAATTTAGATAATTCAATAATCATACTATTTTCATAAACTTTTTCTAAAAAACCATATCCTAATTTATTATAAACATTAAAAAATGATTTAATAATTTTTTCTGTAATATCGCTATGTTGATAATTATTTATCATCAAATAATCATAATCATCATAAATAATCTGCGTGCCATTTTCTATTTTACAACAATATTATAAATTTTATTTTTTATATAAATTTCTTTTACGATTGATTTACCATCAGTATGTGATTTTACATTTTCATCATTATAAGCAATTTCTTTTACCTTAGATTCTTCGGTATCAACCGACATAATTAACTTTGCTCTAATTTTTCCGTTAACTTGAACAACGATTGTAACTTCATCAACAACTAAGGAGTTTTTATCAACTAAGAATTCATGTTTGAATTCATAAATTGATTTATCATTTCCTAAAAGCTGCCAACATTCTTCACCTAAATGTGGAGCAATTGGAGCTAATAAATAAGCAAATCTTTCCAATGAAAAACTGATAAGGTCTTTTCTACAATTTGCCAACGATTTTGTAAATTCATTCAATAATTCCATTAAATAAGCAACAACAACATTGAACCGGAAGTTCTCAAGTTCTCCATCATACTTATCTAATGTCTGGTTTACTTTTCTATAAACTTCTTTTTCAGAATCTGATAAATCGCCTAAAACGTAAATCTCTTTTGCCGGATTTTCTTTTTTCACATCTTTATAATTTTGAAATAACGTAAATGTTCTTTGTACAAAACGATCAACACCAACAATCCCTTTATCGCTCCAATCTCCGCCCAAATCATACGGACCCATAAACATTAAATACATTCTGAAAACATCAGAACCATACTCACTTGTAAAAATCGCCGGATCAACAACATTCCCTTTTGATTTTGACATCTTTGCACCTTGATTTGTAATAGTGCCTTGATGTATCAATCTCTGAAAAGGTTCATCGCTGTTGACAAATTCAATATCCCGCAAAAACTTATGGATAAATCTTGCATAAAGTAAATGCATTGTTGCATGTTCAGCTCCGCCAACGTAGGTATCAACCGGAGTCCAATTATCGGCTAAATCGTTATCAAATATTTTATCACTAACTTTTGGATTTAGATAACGTAAATAATACCATGATGAATCAACGAAAGTATCCATTGTATCAACTTCTCGTTTAGCTGGTGTGTTACACTTTGGACAAGTAGTATTTACAAAATCAGAATTACCAGAAAGTGGAGAACCGCCATCATGTTTAAATTCAACTTCATACGGAAGTTTAACGGGAAGATCTTCAATCGGTACCGGAACTTCGCCGCAATTTTCACAATGAATTATTGGAATTGGTGTTCCCCAATATCGTTGCCGTGAAATTAACCAATCTCTTAATCTATAATTAATTTTTGTTTTTCCTAAATTATTAGTAACAAGCCAATCAATCATTTTCTGTTTTGCATCTTTAACATTTAATCCATTTAGAAATTCACTATTAATTGCCGGACCATCTTCGGTAAAGGCTTTTCCTTCAAAGCCAGCATTAGGTTGAACAGTTCTAATAATTGGCAAATTAAATTTTTCTGCAAATTCCCAATCGCGTTCATCTTGTCCCGGAACTGCCATTATTGCTCCGGTTCCATAAGTCATCAAAACGTAATCTGCAATCCAAATAGGAATTTTTTTATTGTTTGCCGGATTGATTGCATAAGCTCCGGTAAATGCTCCGGTTTTTTCTTTAACTGTAGAAGTTCTATCAATCTCAGACAAATTTTTAACTTTTTCTTGATAACTAAAAACTTTACTTTTTTGTTCATCGATAGTAATTTTTTCAACCAAAGGATGTTCTGGTGAAAGCACCATATATGTTGCACCGAATAAAGTATCGGGTCTTGTTGTAAATACAATAAATTCATCATCAGAATTATCTATTTTAAATTTAATTTCTGCACCAATACTTTTTCCAATCCAATTTCTCTGCATGGTTTTTGTTTTATCGGGCCAATCAATTTTATCCAACCCGGTTAAAAGTTCTTCAGCATAATCTGTAATCTTGAAAAACCATTGAGTTAAATTTTTCTGTTCAACATTTGTTCCGCAGCGTTCACAAGTTCCATCATTTTGAACTTGCTCGTTTGCCAAAACAGTTTGACAAGATGGACACCAATTAACAGGTGCTTTTTTTCTGTATGCTAAATCCTTTTCATAAAGTTTTAAGAAAAGCCATTGATTCCATTTATAATATTCCGGCACACAAGTCATTAATTCAGCATCCCAATCATACATACATCCCA
>JBGSKB010000042.1:0-18662 GCA_041741395.1 Melioribacteraceae bacterium | reverse complement strand
TTGATTCTAAAGTCTAAACTATAATTTCCTATTTTGCTGCAATTATTAATTCTCGATCTAATTGCTTCAACTAAACCATACTTTTTTAATTCTGGCGGATAAAGTGCATAAACAATATTTTTTATATCGGCATTTGTATTTTGCAGATATTTAATTATTTCATCAAATTTTTCTGGAATTATATTGCATTCTTTTTTTAATAATTCAAGATGTAGTTTTGAAATCATAAGATTTTGCCCAATTTCATCATGAAGTTCATTTGCTAATCTTGCTCTTTCGGCTTCAAGAATATCAAAAATTGTTTTCATCGAAATTTTATTGATTTCAAGTTCTTTGTCTGATTCATATCTTTTTATTCTATCTGTAATATCTTCCAGATTGCATACTATTTTTTCAACATCATTTTGGTTATTTGTAATTGGATATATATTTAAAGTTAAAATTTTATCTAATTCTTCAATATAAATTGATTCGCTTTCAAAAGGTTTAATTTCGTTTCTTACCGAAAGAAAATTGTTTTCTAAACCTAAATTTGCAAAGTACTTGTTATCAAATAAATTTGATCCGGTCATTATTGATTTATCAAAATTGAAGTATTTATTCCACGAAAGATTGGTTTCACTAATTTCAAAATTCTTGTTCAACAATGCTTTGGCAAAAGGTGATTGTGAAAACAAATCGCCAAATTCCTTTGTGCGTTGAATAACCATTTCTTCTAAGTGTTCATTTATGGTTTTAAGCTGATTTTCATACTTATTTATCCTCTTTAATAAAAAGACGATTAAAAAGCTGAAGGATGCAAGCGTGAAAATCAACATAACTCTCATATAAAATTCATGCGAGGAAATGTTGGGAATAAAAACTTCCAGTAGGTCTTCTTCATAGAAAAACAAATAATCAATTACGGCATCTATAAACGCACCAACTATTCCAAAAGCAATGGAAATGATTACGATGGAAAACGGACGTTTTTTAATTGTTTCTAACAGCTCAGTAAGTTTTTGGTGCATGAACTCTTCCGTGACAAGTTAAATAACAACTTCCTGTAAAATTACCATTATCAACAAATTCAAGTATTCCATTATACGGCTCTGCTTCAGACAAATCAAAATTTATCAAGTTAGAATTATTAATTAAATTCCCTTGTGATGCATCAATTCCATGCGGATCATGACAAAAATTACATGGAATATTTGCAATAACAATATGCCTTCTATGAACTCTGTTTTGGAATCTGCCAACACCATTTATAATTCCATCTCTGTTGTGGCATTGATAACATAGCTCGTAACTTAAGTATGACTCTGCCGTACCATAAATTTTTGAATAATTATATTTTAAAATTTGCGGATTTGAAGAGCCGTGCGGTCCTTTCGGAGAATTGCTGTCATCGCTTGAATGACAATTTGTGCAATAAATTAAACTTGTTTCCGTTAAGGGAGAAATTAAACTTGGAACACTGCTATTCTTGCCCGTTCCTTCTATTGGATGAAATGATGGATTATTTATATCAAATTCCAATCTTGTATTATTCTGCTCAATTTGTCTAATTGTAATACTACCCGGTTTGTTTGGACTGTCTGCGTGACATCTATAACATAACTCATACTCATAATCAATTTGTAATTTTGAAATCCCTTCGGTATCTATTCCTTTCACACCTGAAATAAATCCGTTTGCAAATGGTGCATTTGCTGTACTGCTATTTAATTTATGTGGATTGTGACAGTCCGCGCATTCAACGTGCGCTTGAATTATTTCACTTGGTTCTATTGGATCATGAATTTGAGTGTAATTAAAAACATTATGTTTATATGGTTTATTCACCTGGGATAATATGTCGCTATCGGCAACATTACCATTGTGACAAGAAAGACAATTTATTTCTTCATTTTGAAACTTCATCAGTCTTTCTTTTCCTTCTGCATTATGTGGAGTGTGGCAGTTTTCACAACCATTTTGTGCAACGGTGTTGAGGGTACTGTTTGGCCATGGGTCGGTACCTATCCCGTTCCAACTTTTGATTCCCGAGCTGTGTGTTGATGAGCTCCATCCATTTTTATCATGACAATTTATACATAATTGAGAGTACTCTCTCGTTTCGACTAAAAACTTTTCTGTTAAATTTAAATGCGGGTCGTGACAAGAAGTACATTGTAGTTTTGAGTTTTCTAACCTTACGTTATTAACTAAGGAGTTTGGATTTTTTAACTCATCATTCAAATCAGAAAGATGTGAGCTGTAAATTAAAGAAATTATATGATCATCAGATAAATCTGTTTCTAAATTTGTACTTTCGTTTGTTAAAGTAATCACATTGCCTGTAAAATTAATAACACTTTGTCTGCTCCAGAGAAGTCCAAGTGCAATTGTTCCATCGTGACAAGATAAACATAAAATTGATGATCCATCGGGTTGACCTGGACTTGCGTGTATTGTTGAACTATTATATAATGTATAATTAAATCCGGTATCATATTTATTCCACAGCGGTTTTCTTGGAGTGCTTTTATGTGGCGTATGGCAAAAAACACATATTTCGCTTTCTGTTGATGCCTTAATAGTTCCTGTTCCCGAAACAGAAAGATTGTGTGCCGTACTTGAAATTGATTGAGCAAAATTTAAATTGAGGAATGAGAAAATAAAAATTAATAAAAGTATTTTCTTATACATTTCTATTCAAACACTAATTGATAGATTTGAACTCTTGAGTTATAACTATCTGAAACATAAATTTTATTGTTTTTATCGATAAAAATACCTTGCGGCAGCCAAAATTTATTTTCTCTTTTTCCTTGGCTTCCAAATGAATTTAAATAATTTCCATTAATATCAAAAATTTGCACCGAATGAAACAGCGCATCAACAATATAAATATTTCCAAATGAATCAACAGCAATACCTTTGGGGCTTGCAAGATAACCGGTTGCATCGCCTTGCTCCCCAAACATTTTTATAAATTTACCGTCCAAATCAAAAACCTGAACTCGATAATTCATTGAATCTACAATGTAAACATATCCATTTGAGTCTATCCAGATATGGGTAGGAAAATTAAACTCCCCGTCTCCTGTTCCTCGCAACCCTAAACTTTTCTTAATATTTCCATTTTCATCTAAAATCAAAATTGTGTGATTTCCTGTTTGAACACACCAAACTTCCTTTTTAATTTCTGAATATGCAATACCGGTGGGTCTGTTTATTCTGGGAGAATTGTTAATTATTTTCATTTTTTCTGCTTCTATTTCATAAAAATAGATTGCATTTTTTTGTGAATCGGTAAATAACAAACTTGAATTGTTTATTCTACACAACCCAACCAAAGAGTTCAATTCTTCAGAAAAATTTATTCTTTCAAAAATTTTGTTTTTTATATCTACGGTTATTATCGTTTTCAATTGTTGATCTAAAATCCAATAAATGTTTGAATCAATTGCTGTAATATTTACCGGCTTAATTAAGTTTTGCTCACCTTGACCAAAAACAAAATCGGACACGGCGTCTATTATGTCGGGTTTGAATAAATCTGATTTACTTGAGATTGTTGTAACAAATTTTATTTTAAAATATGGGTTCGGTGTCTCTCTTTCTTGCGAAAGTGTTTTAGAAGAAAAATAAGAAATGACTAAAATTAATATAATTAAAGATTTCATATCGTTAAAATTTTAAAACGATTTGTTTGTCCACATTTAATTTAGTGAATTCAATCAATAAAAACTATACCTCGGAGCTTTATGTATTTTTTTATTTAAAAAATATTTACAGTCTTGACAAAAAGTACTTTTTTTATTATATAGCAATATGATATCATTTTAATATCACATTTGTTTTTCTTAGGAGGAAAAAATGAGTAAAGAAATTACAAAGAACCAAATGAGTGGTTGGTCAATTTTATTTTCTAATATTATATTTACGTTAATTTCCATTGCTATTTTTATTGGTGGAATTGTTTTGTTGTCTCAATGGGACTCAAACAGCGGTGGGTATGTTTTAGCATTGGGAATTATACTATTCTTAATTTCATTTTTATTGTACTTTGGATTTTTTACAGTTGAACCAAATGAAGCGGTTGTTCTAATTTTATTTGGAAAATATGTCGGAACTGAAAAATCTGTTGGTTTCCGCTGGGCAAATCCATTTTTCACAAAAAAGAAAATCTCTTTACGCGTGAGAAATTTTGACAGCGAAAAATTAAAAGTAAATGATCAAAAAGGAAATCCCATTGAAATTTCTGCAGTTGTTGTTTGGAAAGTTGACGATACGGCTGAAGCTGTTTTTGAAGTTGACGATTATTTAAATTACGTTCACGTTCAATCTGAATCTGCAATTCGACATTTGGCAACTTCCTATCCATATGATAATTCAGAAGAAGAAAATGAATTAAGTTTGCGTTCATCTATTGATATTGTTTCCGAGCATTTGCAAAAAGAGATTCATGCGCGTGTTAGCGCTGCTGGTGTTACTGTTTTGGAAGCGAGAATAAATCATTTAGCCTATTCGCCGGAGATTGCTCAAGCAATGCTGCAGCGTCAGCAAGCCGAAGCAATTATTGCGGCAAGAAAAAAGATTGTCGAAGGCGCTGTTAGTATGGTTGAAATGGCTTTGGAAAGATTAAAAGTTCAAAACGTTGTTGATTTGGATGAAGAAAGAAAAGCAAATATGGTTAGCAATTTGATGGTTGTTTTGTGTTCCGATAGAGCAACTCAACCAGTAATCAATGCTGGGTCACTTTATTAATTTTATTTGAAAGATTTCATCATGGCTCAGAAAAAAGCTGTAATATTAAGAGTTGATCCGCAATTGTGGAAAGAACTAAATGCGTGGGCTCAAGATGAGTTGAGAAGTCTTAACGGACAAGTAGAATATATTTTACGCGAAGCCGTAAAAAAGAGAACCGGTGAAAGTAAAAAATAGTAAAGGGGAACGAAAATTTTCGTTCCCTTTATATTTTATTTCAATTTCAAAATGGGTAATCTTCCCGGAATTGCCGGTGAACCAAAATTCTGTAATTTCATATCTAAATTATATATATCGTTTTCGGAAATCTTTTTAATTTTCTCATAAAACGTTGGAAATTCTTCAACCAAAACATCATACGCAACTTTTTCTTTTTTTGTAATTGGTTCCGTTGATCTGTAATGCGTATATCTTAAAACATCCAATCTTTCGTTTATTGTAACCGGTGACGGTGGATTTTCTTCCGTACTTGGGACGTTGCTTTGTCTGCTGAACTTTAGAGAAATTTCCGTTAATTCTATTTGAATTTTTTCAGCATCTTTTAGTAATTCATAAGATGTTCCCGGAGTTAACAAAATTGCTTGTTTCATTTTATCAATTTTAGAAATCATTTCATTTAAAAAGTTTTCCGTTCCGGTTATTGTTCTGGAAAGTTCGTTTACTTTTTTCTGGAATGAAATCAATTCTTCTTTTTCAGTAGCATTTTGATTTTTATTTATCGGTACAACATTAAATTCAATCGGCTCGGTAATTACTTTTTCACCTTCTCTTGTAACAATTGATAAAGCGGCTTTATATTTTCCCGGAAGAACCAAAGTACTGCTTCGCGGTTTTGCATTTGGATCAAATTTATCTTTTTCGGTTAACGGATTTGGACTTTCATATCGCAAGTCCCAAATTTCTCTATTGATTCCCTTTTTTGCAGATTTTGTAATTTTTCTAATTATATTATTGTTTTCATCAAAAATTGTAAAAATTATATACGGTGAACTTTCATTTTTCTCAATCAGCAATTCGTCGTTTGTCGGTTGTGGAATTTTCTTTCCATCCTTAAATAGTTCCTTCTCTTTTTCCTTACGAATTTCTTTTACAGTTTTCGGAACCTCTTTTAAGTAATAAGTAACCGTTGCGCCAAACTCCGGATTTTTAGCTTTGAAATATGTGGTTCCTTGTCCATATCTTCCACTTCCTTCAATAAACCATAAAGCATCTTTTACCGGAAATAATTTTGATTCGTTTTTAAGAGATTTTTCATCAACATTTCTTAAAACAGAAAAATCGTCAAGAATGTAAAATCCCCTTCCGAAAGTTGCAATTACCAAATCATTTTCTCTTTTTTAAATTGCAATATCTTTTACTGAAATTGTTGGCAAATCTCCTTTTAACTGAGTCCAACTTTTTCCTCCATCGTTGGTGAAGAAAAATCCAAACTCGGTTCCAACAAAAAGCAAATCGGGATTTATAAAATCTTGCTCAATTGTTTGAACCGCTCCATTTTTGGGCAAATTGCTGTTTATGGATTTCCAAGATTTTCCTTTATCCAAACTTTTAAAAATGTATGGATTAAAATCGTCGCGCTTTGTATTATTAAATGATGCAAAGACAATATTCTCATCAAATTTTGATGGAAGAATATCGCTCACATAAGTTAATTCAGGAACTCCGGGAGCTTGTGAGGATTTGCGCCAAGTTTTTGCATCTTCCGTAATTTGAATTAATCCGTCGTCTGTTCCGGCAAAAAGTAAATTTTCTTTTATTGGAGATTCGCTTAGAGAAATTATAGTTCCCCAAAGCGATGTTGATTTATCTTTCGCAACTGCGTCAACGCTCCAATGTTTTTCCATAACAGCCCAAGTGCTTCTATCGGTCTGGGTTGTTAAATCTTCACTAATAATCTCCCAACTGTTTCCTCTGTTTTCACTTTTAAAAACTTTATTTGCTGCACAATAAATTCTTGTTGATTTATGCGGACTAATAAAAAGCGGAGTATCCCAATTCCATTTGTAAGTTAATTCGTCCTTTCCGGGTTCTGGTCGAATATCAACCGCTTCTTTTGTTTCTTTATTATAACGAACCATGTTTCCGTATTGTGCTTCTGCATAAACTGTATTTTGATCGTTTGGATCAACTGCAGTCCAAAAACCATCGCCTCCGTTTGTAACAAACCATTCATCGTTAATAATTCCATCGGAGCTAATTGTTCTGGATGGTCCGCCCATGCTGTTATTGTCTTGCGTTCCTCCAAAAACATTGTAAAACGGATAATCATTATCAACATTAACTCTATAAAATTGTGTGATTGGTAAATTTTCTTTGAAATCAAAAGTTTTTCCGTTGTCGAAAGATTCATAAATTCCACCGTCTCCGCCAATCATAAAATGCGAATTATCTTTTGGGTCAATCCACATCGCATGATCATCTACATGCCGGTTGTCGTTTCCAATATTTGTCCAAGTTTTTCCACCATCAACTGTAACTTTTGAATAAACATCCATTAAATAAACTTTTTCGGGATTTGTTGGATCACAAAAAATTTCATTAAAATATTGACCGGAAGAATTTTGGTCACTCCTTTTTTCCCAAGTTGCTCCGCGATTTGTTGATCTAAAAAATCCGCCTTTTTCTTCTGCGGCTTCAACACTCAAATAAATATATTCCTGGTTTGCCGGAGAAATATCTATTCCCATTCCGCCAAGATCAACTTTGGGTAATCCTTCCATAATTTTTTCCCAAGTTTCTCCGGCATCAACAGATTTATAAACTGCTGATTCCGGTCCGCCGCCAATTTTTGTAAAGTCGTGTCTTCTTCTTTGTTCTGAGGTTGCATACATTATTTCTGGATTTTTCAAATCCATTATAACATTGTTAACCCCCGTGTGTTTGCTAATTTCCAAAACTTTTTTCCATGTTTTTCCACCGTCGGAAGTTTTATATAAACCTCTATCCCCGTCTGGTCCCCAAACCGATCCTTCTGCCGCAACAAAAACTATATTAGTATTTCTTGGATCAATTGCAATTTGTCCAATTTGTCTTGAATCTTTCAATCCCATATTTTTCCAAGATTTTCCTCCATCAACTGTTTTATAAACTCCGTCTCCATAACCAAGCGCACGCTGATGATTATTTTCTCCAGTTCCCGCCCAAACAACATTTGGGTTTTCTGGATCAATTGCTAAACAACCAATTGAGTATGCTCCGTATTTATCAAAGATTGGCTCAAAGGTTGTTCCCCAATTTGATGTTTTCCAAATATTTCCACTCGAAACTGCAATGTAATATTCGTTAGAATTTTTTGGATTAACCTTAATATCTGAAATTCTTCCTGATGTAAATGCCGGACCGATGCTTCTCCATTTTAATCCATCAAAAATTGCTTTGCTCGTGTCTTTGTTTTCTTCACTTTGTGAAAAGTTTAATATTGAAAAAAATAATAAAAGTATAATTGTTGGTATTTTTTTATTCATAGTGTGTTTAAATTAAGTTAGAAAGATGGTTAATTATTTTTAACCTTTAGATGTATTAAAAATAAAAATGTTTATAAAAAATTCATATTTAAGATTGAGTAAATGTTTTTGTATGTAAGATTATTTTAAAAAGTTTATGTTAAAAACGTCAAAATTTTAATAGTGAAATATGATTTCAAAAAAAACATAACTTGTTTTCTTCTTTTTTGCTCTGGCTGTTTTCTTACATTGTGGTTCCTTAGCATTAAACATTATTCCGGCAGAAAATAAAAATTTTCAATATACCTGAGGAATTGATTTTTCGGACTCAACAAAACCAATTATATATTGGCCCGGAACGTATATCCGCACAATGTTTGAAGGAAATTATTTTATGCTAATGTTGGATGATCAAAATCCGCTTAATCCAACTACGAAAATCAGATAATCATTTCATGTAGTTACTACTCACAAATTGTCACAATAAACTTAACCGATTGATGTTTTATTTACTTAAGTTTATAGCTTTTCTTACAAATCCATCAGCGAGATTTAATCTTTCTTTCGCCTCTTCAAAACTTACTTTTGCTAATATCATAACCAACGCTGATTTAACATGATATTTTGATTCTTCCAAATATTTTGTTGAGTCATCATAATTTAAACCAGTAATAGTCATAACAATTCTTTTTGCACGTTCAATCAGTTTCTTGTTTGTCATTTGAAGATCAATCATCATATTTTCATATGTTTTCCCCAGTCGAATCATTGCTGTAGTTGTTAACATATTTAAAACTAATTTTTGTGCCGTGCCACTTTTCATTCTGGTTGAACCCATTATTACTTCTGGTCCAACATTCGGACAAATTGAAATATCAACTTCCACAATATTAAAACTTTCTCTTGGAGTACAAGTAATATAAAGCGTGGTTGCTCCCAATTCTTTAGCTCTTTTTACAGCTCCAATCACATATGGAGTTCTTCTACTTGCAGCAATTCCGCACACGATGTCTTTTTTTGAAACTTTTGCTAATTCAATATCGCGGGCTCCATTTTCTTCGAGGTCTTCTGCTCCTTCTTGGGCAACAAACATTGCCTCTTTTCCACCTGCGATAAATCCTTTAATCGTTTCGGGATTCGTTCCAAATGTCGGTGGGCATTCAGAGGCATCTACAACCCCCAACCTTCCACTTGTTCCAGCTCCAAAATAAAGCAATCTTCCGCCGTTTTTTAAGGACTCCACAATGCAATCAACCGCTTTTTCAATGTATGGAAGCTCATTCTCAACGGCTTGCGGAACTAGTTTGTCTTCTTCATTAATTATTTTTAATACTTCTTTGGTTGATAAAAAATCAATGTTGGTAGATTCTGGATTTCGTTGTTCTGTTGATAAATTACTTATTTCGTGAAAAAGTTTTGAATTGTCCAAACTCATTTTGTAATTTCCAAAAGAACGAGTTTTTTACCCTTCGTATTTCGTAAGTTTGAGGGTTTATAAGCAAGCTCAAAAATTGTCGATTTTTTTACATGCGGTTTATACTTAAGTATTGCTGTGTTAAATTCTTCTTCAATTTCTCCGCCTTTAATCGCAAACAAATAAGCTTTTTCTTTGATTAATGGGATGGAGTATCTGAATAAAATTATTAGCGGAACTGTTCCCCGACTAATAATTAAATCAAAGTTATTTTTATATTGTTTTATAAACTCTTCACTTTCAACTCTGGAGTTTTCTGCAACCACATTGCTAAGTTTAAGTTTACCTATAAATTCCTTTACAGCTTCAGTTTTCTTTCCGGTAGAATCGACTAATATTCCTTTTAGCATTGGCTTTGCAATTGCAACCGGAATTCCGGGGAAACCACCACCTGTGCCGATATCCAAAAAATTACTTACGTTTTCCGGAAGGTATTCTGTAACAAACCACGAAATAAAAATATGGTTCTCAATAATATTTTCTTCGTCTTTACGCGAAACCAGATTTAATTCTTGGTTTTTCTTTACTACCAACTCAGCAAAGTGAGATAGTCGTTCAATTTGATAATCGCTTACACTAAGTTGGTTTTCCCAAAAAAGAGTTTTCAGTTCTTTATTGTAATCCTTTCTTGTTTTCAAGCAACACCTAAATTTTTAACTTTTTAAATATACTAATAATACGGAAATATCAGAAGGCGAGACTCCCGAAATTCTTGATGCCTGACCTAAAGATCTTGGTTTTATTTTATGTAACTTTTCTTTTCCTTCTGTGGAAATTGTTTTAAATTTTAAGTAGTTGAAGTCTGTCGGAATTCTTAGATCTTCCAATTTTTCCATTTTCGTTATTAAGTCCTGTTGTCTTTGAATATATCCTTCATATTTTATCTCAATCTCTATTTGATTTAAAGCTTCTTCATTCGCTAATAATGATTTTACAATTGGATATTTTTCAGAATCTGTTAATAGCAACAATTCTTTTAGATTTAATTCTGGTCTTTTTACAAGCTTGCTTAATGTTTCACCATTATCTAACAATGTTGAGTTTTTTTGTTTTAAAAGTTCATTTATGGATGATGGTGTAAATTTTATTTCTGGAGCTAATTTAACTATTTGTGCGATCAGAATTTCTTTTTGCTCTAAATCCTTTAAAAACTCATCTTCAACTAAACCTATTTTATTCCCGTATCTTAAAAGTCTTCTATCTGAATTATCTTGTCTAAGTAAAAGTCTGTGCTCCGCCCTAGAAGTAAACATTCTATATGGTTCACTTGTTGATTTTCCAACCAAATCATCAATCAAAACTCCTATGTATGACTCGCTTCTTTTCAAAGTGATTTCTTCTCTTTTCTGAATTTTCAGCGCAGCATTAATTCCAGCGATTAATCCCTGGGCTGCGGCTTCTTCATAACCCGAAGTTCCGTTCACTTGTCCAGCAAAATATAACCCCTCAACAAGCTTAGTTTCTAAAGTTAAGTCGATTTGATATGGCGGAAAATAATCATACTCTATAGCATATGCAGGACGAACCATTTCTACTTGCTCTAATCCTTTAATTAAACGAAGCGCTTCATATTGAATTTCCTCGGGAAGCGAGGAAGAAAATCCATTTAAATATACCAATGGATCATCTAATCCTTCAGGCTCAACAAACAGTTGATGTCTTGGTTTATCGGAAAATCTAACAATTTTATCTTCAATTGATGGACAATATCTTGGTCCAACGCCGCTTATTAGCCCGGTAAATAATGGAGATCTGTCAAACCCTTTTTCAAGAACTTTGTGAACTTTTTCATCGGTATATGTAATATGACAACTAACTTGTGGAAGCTTTGGGAAACTTTTTCTATCTGTTCTCATAGAAAATGGTTCTGGGTATTCATCTCCCGGCTGTTCTTCAAGAATATCAAAATTTATTGAGTTTGCCAACAACCTTGGAGGAGTTCCGGTTTTTAATCTATCCGACTTAAATCCCAAATTAATCAAGTTTTCAGTTAAGCCGGTGGATGATTTTTCTCCATATCTTCCACCAATTGTTGATTTAATGCCGGTAAACATTTTACCATTTAAGAATGTGCCAGAAGAAACAATAGCGGCTTTACATTTTAATTCTGTTCCTTTTATAGTTTTTACACCAACAACTTTTTTGTCCTCAACAATAATATCAACAACGGCATCTTCAATAATATCAAGATTTTTAGCAGCGTCAACCACATTTACGGCTTCTTTGGAATATAGTTTTCTATCAGATTGGCATCTTCCCGCCCAAATTGCTGGACCCTTAGATTTATTTAATGTTCTAAATTGTATTCCAGAGTTATCAGAGATAATTCCCATAACACCACCAAGTACATCAATTTCATGAACAAGATGCCCCTTTGCGCTTCCTCCAATTGCAGGATTGCACGACATTCTTCCAATTGCGTTTTTTTCCATTGTAACCATAGCAACCGAAAGTCCCATTTTTGCAGGTGCACTTGTCGCTTCAATTCCTGCATGTCCTCCGCCAACAACAATTACATCATATGTTTTCATATGTCTCTTTCTGTTTCACGTGAAACTTTTACGTTATTTTAAATTTTATTATTAAACTGTGTTTCACGTGGAACTTGTTTTAATTTGTCTTTCTGCCCGTTTCCGATAATTAACGGACAACATCACAGATTTTTGTTGCCTTTATTTTCCAATACAAAATTGAGAAAATATATTGTTCAAAATATCTTCTGATGTTACTTTTCCTATTATTTCTCCCAAGGCACTTTCTGCGTTTCTTAAATCAACCGAAACAAACTCTCCGCTAAGCTTCTCATCAATTGAAGAAATAGATTTAACCAAGTGTTCTCTTGTCTTTTCTAAAGCTGTTTTGTGCCTAATGTTTGAAACAACCGCGCTTTTTTCACTAAAAGACTCAGGAACAAGGCTTTTTTCTTTTAATACTTCTAAAAATTCTCTAATCCCTTCACCGGTTTTTGCAGAAATTCCTCGTACTTTTGTGTTGTTTTCATTTTTTTTCAAATCAATTTTATTAAGAACGGTTATAATTTTTTCCTTCTCGGTAATATTAGAAATCTCGTTAAATAAGTCCTGAGGAAAATCTGAATTAACATCGTAAATTAATACCACTAAATCGGCTTCTTTAATTGCATTTCTGCTTCTTAAAACTCCCTCGTTTTCTACCTCATCATTTGTCTCTCTAATTCCGGCTGTATCAAAAAGTTTAAATAAAATTCCATCTATAGAAACCTCTTCCCTAATTACATCTCTTGTTGTTCCGGGAATGTGACTTACAATCGCTCTTGATTCTTTTACTAAATAATTAAGCAATGAAGACTTACCAACGTTGGGTTTTCCAACAAAGGTTACATTAACTCCGTCTCTTAGAACTTTACCAAATTTATACGTACTGATTAACTTTTCGATTTCGAAAATAATATTTTTAATTTCTTGCTTTACTTTATCAAAAGAAACAAACTCCAAGTCCTCTTCTGCAAAATCTAATTCAAGCTCAATAAGCGAGGAGGAATTAACCAAACTTTGTCTCAGACTATCAACTTTTTGAGAAAGCAAACCATCTAATTGGTTACGGGCTCCTTTTAATGATGCTTTTGTTCTAGAGTTTATAATATCAATTACTGCTTCGGCTTGCGAAAGATCAATCTTTCCATTTAAGAAAGCTCTTTTCGTAAACTCACCGGGTTCGGCTAATCTAACATTTTGAGTTGTTAGTCTTTCTAAAATTTGATTGCAAACCAGCGGGCTTCCATGTGTGCTGATTTCAACTGTGTTTTCGCCCGTAAAGGAATTTGGAGAAATGAAAACCGAAACCAAAACATCATCAATTACGCTTTTATCCTCAGCTAAAATTTTTCCATAATGAATGGTGTGTGTGTTTGCTTTTTCTAGGTTTTGCTTTCCGATAAATATTTTTTCAACCGAAGAAACGCTTTCCGGACCACTTACTCTAATTACAGAAATTGCTCCAACCCCAAATGGTGTGGCAATGGCTGCAATTGTCTCTTCGTTAGATATTAACACTTTAATTTTCGTTGATTTAGGTTTTTAGCAAATATTATAAATAACAAGGAAGTAAAATTATCATTATTAATTATCAATAACAATCTATCTGTTTTTCTAACTTATTATTAATAAGTTACTTAGAGAGCTCTTTTATCCTATTTTTGTATTTTAACCATTATATAATTGATTTAAATGATAGAAACTTTTACCTTGTTTTTTTGTTAGATAGAAAAACACAGAATTTTTTTGAGGTAACCAATGTCTTTTAACTTAAACAAATTAACTATAAAAGCTCAGGAAGTTGTACAAAATGCAGTTGAATTTGCTCAAAATTATAATAACCAACTTGTTGAGCCTGAACATATTTTGGCTTCAATGATGCAAGAAAATGGCGGTGTTGCTGAGTCGATGATCCAAAAAACCGGAGCAAATGTTTCGCAAATTAAAATTAAGGTCGGTGAGCTTTTAGAAAACCTACCTAAGGTAACCGGTGCGGGAATTGGTAATCAGCAATTATCACAAAACACTGCTAAACTTTTTGACCGATCTGCAAACGAGGCAAATAATCTAAAAGATGAATTTGTTTCAACAGAACATTTACTTTTGGCACTAACGGAAGTTCCCGGAAAGGTCGGTGAACTTCTCAAAAAAAATAATGTAACAAAAAATGTAATTCTTTCCGCATTAAAGGATATTAGAGGAACGCAAAGAGTCACTTCGCAAAATGCAGAAGACACTTATGAGTCATTAAAAAAATTTGGTAGAAACTTAAATGATTTAGCTAGATCAGGAAGGCTTGACCCGGTTATTGGTCGTGATGAAGAAATAATAAGAGTTTTACAAGTTTTATCACGAAGAACAAAAAACAATCCCGTTTTAATTGGCGAACCGGGTGTTGGAAAAACGGCAATCGCTGAAGGAATTGCTCACAGAATAATTTCCGGGGATGTTCCGGAAAATCTTAAAACTAAAAATATTATTGCATTAGATTTAGGCGCGCTTGTTGCGGGAACACAATATCGCGGGCAGTTTGAAGAAAGATTAAAAGCAATAATTAAGGAAGTTCAAAATTCAAGTGGTGAAATAATTTTATTTATTGATGAAATTCATCAGCTTGTTGGTGCAGGAAAAACGGATGGAGCAATGGATGCAGCAAATATTTTAAAACCTGCTTTGGCCCGTGGAGAACTTCATGCAATCGGTGCTACAACGCTTGATGAATATAGAAAACACATTGAAAAAGATGCTGCGCTTGAAAGAAGATTTCAGCCCGTTTTGGTTTCTGAACCAACCGAAGATGATACAACTTCTATACTTCGTGGATTAAAAGAAAGATATGAAATTCACCATGGTGTTAGAATTACAGATGGGGCAATAATAGCGGCTGTTCAACTTTCTAATCGATATATAACTGATAGGTTTTTACCCGATAAAGCAATTGACCTTATTGATGAAGCCGCTTCTAAATTACGAATTGAAATTGATTCGATGCCTGAAGAACTGGATGTTTTAGAAAGAAAGGTTAAACAGCTAGAAATTGAAAGAGAAGCTTTGCGTAGAGAAAAAGATAAAGACTCTGCACAAAGATTAGGTGAATTAAATTCTGAATTAAGTAATCTTCAAGAAGAAAGAAACCTTCTTCGTTCCCACTGGAATTTAGAAAAAGATAAAATTAAAATTATTCAATTTCTAAAAAGTGAGGTTGAAAAGGCTAAGGTTCTTTCAGATAAATTTGAGCGCGATGGTAACTTTGGAAAGGTTGCTGAAATTAGGTACGGAGTAATTGCTGATTTAGAAAAAAGGTTGAAATTTGAGTCTGAAGAATTAGCAAAAATTCAGACGTCCAGCAAAATGTTAAAAGAAGAAGTTGATGCTGAAGATGTAGCGGAGGTTGTTGCAAAGTGGACAAGAATTCCCGTTAGCAGAATGTTAGAAAGTGAGCGAGGTAAACTAATTCGCATGGAAGAAGAATTACACAAACGGGTAGTTGGTCAAGATGATGCAATTTACGCAGTTGCAAACGCGATTAGAAGATCAAGAGCCGGGCTTCAAGACTCGTCTAAACCAATTGGCTCATTTCTTTTTATTGGAACAACCGGCGTTGGAAAAACAGAGCTTGCCCGTGCTTTGGCTGATTTTTTATTTAACGATGAGCACGCAATGATAAGAATAGATATGTCGGAATATATGGAAAAACATTCCGTTTCTCGTTTGGTTGGCGCACCTCCGGGATATGTTGGTTATGAAGAAGGCGGACAATTAACGGAAGCCGTTAGAAGAAAACCTTATTCTGTTGTGCTATTAGATGAAATTGAAAAAGCTCATCCGGATGTTTTTAATATTTTACTTCAAGTTTTAGATGACGGAAGACTAACAGATAACCAAGGAAGAACCGTTGACTTTAAAAACACAATAATTATTATGACATCAAACTTGGGTTCGCATTTGTTTCAGGAAAAACTTCATGAGTTTAATGAAGAAAATTATGAAGATATTTTAAGTGAGTTGCGACTAAAACTGAGTGAGTTATTAAGAAAAACCATTCGTCCAGAATTTTTAAACCGAATAGATGAGGTTGTTTTGTTTAAGCCATTATTAAAAGGTGAACTAAAAAACATCATCGAAATACAGTTACAAACGGTTGGAAAACTACTTGAAGAAAAAAACATTACTCTCGTAATAAAGGAAGAAGTAAAGGACTTTCTTCTTTCTATTGGGTCGGATATAACATATGGAGCAAGACCACTAAAGCGAACCATTCAAAGACACTTAATAAATCCGCTTTCAACTGAAATATTAATGAATAAGTTTTCATCTGGGGATACGGTTGTTGCAAGTTCTTCCGGTGATGGAAAGATTAATTTTAATAAAGACATAGATACGTTTAAAAGTTAAAATGTTGAGCTACGTTTTGGTTTGTGGGAAACGAAAGTTTCGTTCCCTAGCGTTTAGATTATTCTAATTCAAGGATGCTATTTTTTTAGAAATATTCCACCGATACTATCAACCACCTGATTATTAAAAAAATAATTAAATTATTCCCGTGTGGAAGGTAACAGCATTAAATGTGTCTTTTTGTGCATAAATAATTTTTTTTTATAATCTATGGGATTTTCTTGCGATTGTTTCCAACTTATTGTTACATCACCTATTGTTTTTAGATTTTTAATTTTATTTACTTTAACGCCGGGTTCTGCGAAAAACATTTCAGCCGAAGGTCCGGCTAAAACAGATGAATGTTCTAATAATTTTAATCCCTTTAAAATATTTTTCATGTGTTAATAACTTGCTTTTTTCTGTTGATAACTCTTAATAAAATTGTTTATAACTCGCAGATAAAAACCAATTGAAGAATAAGTAAGTTTTAGTAAATGTTTATTAACATCCACGTAATAAATAATATTTAGAATTTGAATTAAAAAACAATCTATAGTTACTTATCAACATATTAACACGCTTATTATATATTATTATTTAAAAATATATTACATGATTAATATATAAGTGTGTTGATAAGTATTAAAAAAGACTTTTGTAATTTAATTTCCGGCATTACTTTGTAAACTGGAACGACAATAAAAGAATCACTTATATAATTCAACGGTTGCATTTTCACCACTTTTTCTTGACGCTCTAAACATTCCTTCAGTATTAAATGAATTTACAATATTTCCATTATTATCAATTCCAATAATTCCGCCAAGAGCTTTTTGTTTTTTTAACTTATCATTAATTACATATTCAGCAGCTTCTGATAGAGAAAGTTTTTGATATTCCATTAAAGCAGAAATATCATAAGCAACAACGTTTCTAATAAAAAACTCTCCTTGTCCGGTTGAAGAAATTGCGCAAGTTTTATTATTGGCATAAGTTCCGGCTCCAATTATTGGAGAATCACCAACCCTTCCAAACTTTTTACCGCTTAATCCACCGGTTGATGTTCCGGCAGCAAGATTTCCTTTTTTATCAATTGCTACGCATCCAACAGTTCCATGTTTTGAATTCTTATTAGATAACTTTTCTTCCAATTTACTTTTATTATATTCATCAATGTTTTCTTGGGTTTTGAAATAAGAATTTTCAACTTTTTGCAATCCAAACCCATCGGCAAATTTTTCTGCACCATCACCAAACATTAAAACATGAGGCGAATGTTCCATTACAAACCGCGCTAAAGTTATAGGATTTTTAATATGTTTTATTCCAGCAACACCACCAGCAGAAATATTTTCACCGCTCATAATAGAAGCATCTAATTCTACATTTCCCTCATTATTTAAAACAGCACCAATTCCGGCATTAAATAAAGGAGAATCTTCTAAAATGCGAGTTGCGGTTTCTACTGCATCAACTGAACTTCCGTTACTTTCAAGAATTTTATAACCCTCATTTAAAGCTTCTTCTAATTTTATAATATATTCTTTTTCTTGTTCCGGCGTATATCTTCCCTTATAAATATAACCGGCGCCTCCATGAATAACCAAGGCAAAATCTGTTTCTCTTTTCTCATCTTCTTCAAGATCGTTATTTTTTATTTCCTTTACACAAGAGACGGTTAAAAAAAGTACAAAAAACAAAATCAAAAGATTAATCTTTGTCATAAAATAGTTTCCTTATATATTAGCGATGAAAAATAGAACGCACAAAAAATAATTATTTTTTATTTAATAGAGACTTAAAAATTAACATTATGAGAGGATAATTTGAAAAGAACAGTTTTTTTGATATTTCTTTTTTACGCACTTTCAATTTTTGCACAAGAAAGACATCAATTTACAATAACAAAAAAAGTTGAAACAACATCGGTTAAGAGCCAAGGAAACTCAGGAACTTGCTGGGCTTTTGCAACAACATCTTTTGTTGAAACAGAGTTATTAAGAACGGGCTTTGGTGAAGTTGATTTATCAGAAATGTTTACAGTAAGATGTAAACTTTTACCAATGGCTGAAAAATATGTTAGATATCAAGGAACATCAAATTTTGGCGAAGGTGGGC
>JBGSKB010000041.1:0-2531 GCA_041741395.1 Melioribacteraceae bacterium | reverse complement strand
ATTTATTAATTTTAACTTTTATTCCTTCTTTAATATTTTCATTAAGATTATCAATAATTTCATCGCCATTTTCCAAACCACTTACTATTTCAATATATTGATCAAAATCTTTTCCGGTTTCAACATTTACTTTGTAAGCTTTGTTAGCTTTAATTTTATAAACAATTTTTTGATTATTTTCATTTCTCAATGCTGTTTTAGGAATTACCAAGTTTGGTTTTTCTTCAACAATTTCATTTTGCATTGCCTCTCTTAAGAATAAAACTTTTGCACTCATTTCAGGCAAAACTTTTCTATCATAATTTTTGAACCCGACTTTAACCATTACAGTTGCTTTTCCGCGGTCAGCAGTTGGAACAATTTTGGCAACATATCCCGCATAATTAAAATTAGGGTATGCATCAATTGTAATTTGGCATTCTTGATTTGGTTCAATTTTTTCTATGTTTGATTCACTAACATCCGCTTCAACTTGAAGAGAATTCATATCTGCAATTGTAACAACAGCAGATTTAGAATTTACACTTGCGGCAAGGGGAGCAACAATTTCGCCGACATCAGCATTTTTGCTTAGGACAGTTCCATCAAACGGTGCTCGAATAATTGTATTTTCGAGAGCAACATTTGCAGCTAATAATGTGGCTTTTGCAACATCAATTGATGCTAAAACTTTATAATAATTTGATTCAGCAATATCTAAAGCCAATTCACTTGATAAATTCGATTCTTTTAATTTTTTCTCTCGATTAAAATTATTTTCTGCTTCCTTTAATGATGCTTCATTTAATTTTAAATTAGCTTTTGCTTGTTCATACTGAGCTTGAATATCGCTGTCTTCCAATCGTGCAATAATTTGATTTGTTTTTACTTTATCGCCTTCAACAACTCCCAAATAAACTAATCTTCCCGTTCCCTTGGAAGCAATTGCAGCTTTTCTCTGAGCTACAACATAACCGCTTGCTGTAAGAACAGCACTGCTTTGCGCATTTGATTGCAATACTGCGTTAGTAACTTTTACTTCAACTTCCGGAGAAGTTAGATTTTTCCAACCAATATAAAGTCCGGTTAAAACTGCAATAACTACAATTAAATAAATTATAAATTTTATGTTTCTTCCTTTCAATTCCGGATTAACATTTTTCTTTGTTCTATCAATTCTTAATGATGATAAATCAGCTTTTTGTGTTTCCATTAATATCTCAAAAAATTACCAATTTTATTTATTGTGAAAAAAATAATTAAACAAAACTCAAATTGAGTTTTGGTAAATCTATTACTAAGTTTTAGAAAAATTTAGGTTATTTCGGTCAATGGTAATATTTTTTCGGTGAAATTTTAAAATAAACCAATGAATAACTACCTTTCGTAAAATTTAGTTTATAATTGTGAAGGATTTTGACTTTTGAATTAAAATATAATTGAAATGTTTTTATAATACTAAATATTTTTAAATGTGTTTTAAAAATTTTTCAATTTTGAATTTCAACTCATCTTTGTATGGAATTGCTTGCTGAAAAATATTTTCTGCTTTATAAAATTCATGAACACGCACATTTTGGATATCTATTTTTATTAAAATATCCGGCTGAGATTGTTTCAACTTTTCAGTAACAATAGAATTCTGCATAATTTGAAAAGCCGAAAAAAGAATTTCCCAAGCTGGGGGCGAATAATTAGCTGTTTTAATTTTATTTGCCGAAACATCGATGGCTATTGTTATATCACAACTTTCTTGAATAATATCATAAGGTAAAGGATTAACCATTCCGCCATCAATTAGTAATTTTTCTTTAAGATTTACCGGAGGAAATAATCCTGGTAAAGAATAACTTGCACGGATAGCCGGAATTAATGCTCCTCTTCGCAAAATAACTTGTTTCTTTTCCCAATAATCAGTAGCAACAATTCTTAATGGTATTTTCAAATCTTTAAAATTATCAACCTTTATAGCTTTTGAAATAATATTAACAAATTTATCACCCTTTAGCATTCCTCCAATTGCAATGCCGGGATCAATCAAATTAAACATTTTCGTAATGTCGGATTTTTTATGAATTTCCCAAAATCTGCTATTCTTGTGGCGAAGAATATCCATAACAATTTCGTTCATTTCATACGAAGAAATTCCTGCAGAATAAGCTGCTCCTACAATTGCTCCAATGCTTGATCCGGAAATTATTGAAGGTTTGATCCCAAGCTCTTCAAATGCTTGAATCATTAAAATGTGGGCTAATCCACGTGCTCCGCCAGAACCAAATGCAATACCGAATTTTTTCATTAAATAGATTTTTTCTGGTCTAATTCAGAATTTACAATAGCTGATTTTTCTTTTTCAAGTTTTTTCTTTTCAGATTTATATTTCATAGAAACTCTAAAAATCGTAAATACTATTGAAATAATTGCTATAAATAAAACTAAAAAGAAAAAATAGCCCGAATAAATGATTATTATTTCGGAATTTTTTAATTCATAAAAACCAATAAAGTTTTTTAAGGTAAGATAATTTAAAAATTGCCATGTTAAAGCAAGAA
>JBGSKB010000040.1:0-16299 GCA_041741395.1 Melioribacteraceae bacterium | reverse complement strand
TCTGGAAAATTGGCACTTTCAACTTTAAAGCAGGAAGGACCTTTTGCAGTTGTTGTATCAGATTATAAAATGCCGGAGATGAACGGAAATCAATTTCTTTCTCATGTAAAAGATTTTGCACCGGATACAGTTAGAATGATGTTAACGGGCTTTGCCGATTTATCAACAACAATTGAAGCTGTAAATGAAGGTAATATTTTTAGATTATTAACAAAACCATGCACCACTGATAAATTACTTTCATCAATAAATGATGGTGTAAGACAATATAAATTAGTTAATGCCGAAAGAGAATTATTAGATAAAACGTTAAAGGGAACGATAAAAATATTAGTCGATATTCTTTCAACTGTAAATCCCGTTGCATTTAGCAGAGTTTCAAGATTTCAAAAACTTACACCGCAAATTGCTAATCTCTTAAATTTAGGAAATAAATGGGAGATTGAAATTTCTTCTTTACTTTCGCAGATCGGTTTAGTTACTATGCCCTCTGAACTGCTTGATAAAAAATTTAAAGGTGAAAAATTAGATTTTAATCTTGAAGAAATTTTCAACCAACATCCTAAAATTGGTAAATCACTAATAAGTAATATTCCCAGATTGGAAAATATTGCTGATGCGATTTTTTATCAATTTTATCCTTACAAAAATGAAAATAAAAACGAAATAAGCGGTAATCAACTGCCAATTGCTTCGAGAATATTATACGTTCTTAATAAATTTGATAATTATATATCAACGGGTTTATCTTACAGTGAAGCTTATGACGAATTAAAAAAACACGAAAATGACTTTGATCCAAATGTTTTAATTGCTCTAGATGCAACAATTGCGGGAATTTATCAAAATTTGAGATTGCTAACAATGAATATGGAAGATGTTGAACCTGGTGTTGTTGCTGCTGCTGATATTATTGATAAAAATGGATTGGTGCTAATTACTAAAGGTGCAGAAATTACAAATATGATGAAATTAAAATTGTTGAATTATGTTAAACTTGGAATTGTTAAAAAGGAAATAAAAGTTTTAAAGTGAAAACTGTCTAAATAGTAACTTTGGATAATTTTAAATCAAAATAATTTTTTTAAATTTTCAACAATTTAGACAGCTTTATTTATAATTTTTTTGTTATTGAAATTGCACCTCTTAAGTCGCCAATTTTATATCCGGTTGCTTTATCATACGGATATTTTTTCTGAATCAAATCTTTAACTTCTGGAATAATTTCATTTTCGCTTCCATGACAATTTAAACACGGTGCTTCAATTATTATTGGTTTCATAAATCTGATAGATTCTTTACCATCAACATTTATTTTTTTAATAATTTCTGTTTCTGAATTAATTTTATTTTCTGCAAATAACTTTTCAAATTCTTTTATTCCCTCTTTTTCAAATTCGTCCGGAAAATTTTCACTATTTCTATTATTAAAACTAACTCGTTTAACTTCCAATTTCATTACTTCAGAATAAAGTTTAGTTAAGTCTGAAGCTGTGTCCGAGCAAACTGTAACAGCTTTTAACGGACCTCCTTCGTGCATATTTTTCATCAAAACAGATTTTAATCCAAGTAAATATTCTTTTGCATAACCGCTTAATTCAGCCGAATATAATTTTTCATCGAATTTGGGTTCTTCTTTACAAAATGCAAAAACAAAACTCATAATTACAAAAACTAAAATTTTATGATTAATACTTTTCATATTTATTTTACTTTCGGTAATGAAAATTCCGGAGCTATATATTTTTTATCTGAAACATAATTTTTCGCTAATGCTTTATTAATATCGTTAACATATTGAGCTTTTTCAATTAATCCTTGATAATAGGTAACAATATATCCTTCTTTATCAATTACAAATGAAGTTGGAATTGAATTTATTCCGCCATATTGTTGAGCAACATTCATATCTCCAATTAAAATTGGATAATTAATTCCGTACTCTTTAATGAAAGGAATTACATCATTTTTTGTTGCTCCACCTCGTGTAAAACTATCAAGTGAAATTCCAATAACTTCAACACCTTTGTCTTTAAATTCTTTTTTAATTTGAATTAAATCCGGAATTCCTTTTCTACAAGGAGGACACCAAGTTGCCCAGAAATCTAAAATTACAACTTTGCCCTTATAATCAGAAAGATTGGTTAAATTCGATGTATCCATATTATAATTTGGCGGATACGGACCTTCTTCAGGCTCACCGTTTGTATTGTTGATTACAAAAAAAAACAATACAGCAACAATAAACATTCCGGTATAAAGATAACTTCTATGTTTGGGATTTTGAAAATCAAATTTCTTATTTGATGTATTTTGAGTTTTTTCGTTATTGCTCATGAACTTCTCCTAAATCATTTAATTTTTATTTTTTGTAGAAAGATTATTTAAATCGGAAACAAATTTAATAATTTCTAAATCAGAAAAACCTTTTTCTTTCGCGGCATTTTCTAATGTTCCCCAAATTGGTTCGCCGCATCTTAAACATCTGATTCCTTTTTCCATCAAATAAACAACGGCATCCGGAATTTGTTTCACCAAATCTTCAATTTCTATTTCTTTAGTTACCATTTTCTTCTTTAATTTTCTTTTTTGATGGAATTGAAATTAAAAATCCAACAGCCGCACCATAAACTGTTGAAATATAAGGATTACTTGTAATTGGACAACTTCCAGAATTACAACCAATAAAATGGTAATATGAATAACCCAAAACTGCACCACCAATTACCGGTAAAACTCTTTTTAGAACGATATTCATTTATTTTCTTTTTAATTTATTGTAATTTGATGCAGATTATTGTTTTTAGATTCAAATAAAAATATTTTTTCTACAAAAATTATAATAATATTCTAAGTTTTTAAAACTTAGAATGATTAAGATTTATTTGTGCATTCGTGGCTAACTGAAAAATAAAAAATGAGAAAACAATTTTTTTTATGCATAATACTTTCCACAATTTTTATTTTCAAAATTGATTCATTGTTTGAGAATTTAAATCTTCCACACAAAAATATTAAGAAACCAAAAATATCAAAATTTTACCCCGCTGAATATGAAATGACAAAAAGGACATTTCCCTTTTATGATTTTAAGGAAAATGCATACGATGAATTATTTAAACAATTTAGCAGTCTAAAAGAAAAACAAAAATTAAATAAAAATAATTTGTTGCAAAGTTTAGAGTGGGAATTTGTTGGTCCAAGTAATATTGGCGGAAGAGTTGTAGATATTGAATTTAATCCGCAAAACCCCAATATTGTTTACGCAGCATCCGCAACCGGAGGAGTTTTCAAATCTACAGATACCGGAGAAAATTGGTTACCTATTTTTGATGAACAACCTTGTTTATCAATTGGCGATATTGGAATTGACCCAAATAATCCAAATATAATTTATGTGGGAACCGGTGAAGCAAACGGAGGACATAATAATTTTCCCGGAGTGGGAATTTTTAAATCCATTAATGCCGGTGAAACATGGAATTTTATTGGTCTGGATTCGTCAATTTCTATCGGAAGAATTATTGTTGATCCAAATAATTCGCAAAAAATATTGGTTGCAGCGGTTGGAAGTTATTTTAAACCAAATTCTCAAAGAGGAATTTTTGTAAGTGAACATGCCGGATTAAATTGGAAAAAATCATTATTTGTTTCAGATTCAACCGGAGCAATTGATTTAGTAATAAATCCAAATAATTCCAATGAAATTTATGCTGCAATGTGGGAAAGAGTTAGGCGACCAGTTTTTATTTCTAATACTCATCTTTTTGGTCCAACAAGCGGAATTTATAAAACAATTGACGGTGGAAAAAATTGGACAAAACTCGGAACACAAAATGAATTGCCAAATGGTTTAATTGAAAACATTGGCAGAATTGGTTTGAGTATTTCTCCTTCAAATCCGCAAATTATTTATGCGACTTTTAATGACGGAGATTTTTTAACCGGAATTTATAAATCTTCCGATAGTGGTCAAAATTGGGAAATAACAAATTCTGATTTTCCGGGAAGCGGAAATTTTAGCTGGTATTTTGGTCAAGTCAAAGTTCATCCGCAAAATCCCGAAACAGTTTTTGTTTTGGATGTTCCACTTTTAAAATCAACTTCAAGCGGCGCGAATTGGGATTTCAGTTATGGCTACGGAATTGATTTTCAACTTCATGTTGATCATCATGCGTTGGCTTTTCATCCAAATAATCCGGATTATATTATTTCCGGAAATGACGGCGGAATAAACATTTCTCAAGATGGCGGAATTACTTGGTCAAATCCGGTTAGCTTACCGGTTACACAATTTTATGAAATTGGTTTGGATAAATTAAATCCGCAAACTTTTTTAGGTGGAACACAAGATAATGGAACGGTAAAAACAATTTCCGGTAACCAAAATAATTGGGAACAAATTTTTGGCGGCGATGGATTTTATGTAATTGTTGATCCAAATAATTCAAATATAGTTTATACGGAATCTCAGTTTGGAAATTTAGCAAAAAGCATTGATGGCGGTAAAAATTATATGGGTGCCTTGAATGGTATTAATCAAAGTGAACCTACAAATTGGTCAACTCCGGTTGTAATGGATCCGAATAATTCTAATATTCTTTATTACGGCACACATACTTTATATAGAACAGAAAATGCTGCTGAATCTTGGGATTCTATTAGTCCAAAATTGACCGATTATAATTCTGAAAAAAAAATTGGAACAATTTCTACAATCGCGGTTGCTCCTTCAAACTCTAATGTAATTTATGTTGGAACCGATGACGGAAATGTTTGGGTTTCAAATAATTATGGTTTTTCTTGGAAAAATATTTCTCATAATTTACCAATAAGATGGATAACGCGGGTTGCTGTTCATCCAAACAATGAAAATGTTGTTTATGTAACTTTATCCGGCTTGCGCTGGGCGGAACCTCAACCGCATGTTTTTAGAAGTGAAAATATGGGCGAAAGTTGGGTTGAGATAAATAATGATTTACCCGATGCACCGGTTAATGCTTTTGAGATTGATAAAGTAAATCCTAAAATTCTTTATTTGGGAAATGATGTTGGCGCTTTTATAAGTTTTGATGAAGGAAGTAATTGGGAAATTTTAGGAAATAATTTACCGATTGTTGTAGTAAATGATATGAAAATTCATCCAACGGAAAATTATTTGGCAATTAGTACATATGGAAGAGGAATTTATAAAATTGATTTAGATCAAATTACAAATGTGAATTCCGAAAAATCTAAAATCCCTAATGAATTTGTTTTACATCAAAATTATCCAAATCCGTTTAATCCTACAACTACAATAGAATATAGTATTCTGTCAAACGTGAAACGTGAAATGTCAAACGTAGAGAAGCAAAATTTTGCATCTCTACAAATAATAATTTATGATTTCCTTGGTAGAAAAATTAAAACCTTGGTTAATGAAAAAAAATCTGCGGGTAATTATGAAGTAATTTTTGATGCAGCCGGATTAAGTTCCGGTATTTATTATTATTCATTAATTTCAGAGAATTTTTCAGCAACAAAAAAAATGATTTATTTAAAGTAAATTTTAATTCCTAATTTATGATTTCTGCAATATTTTCAAAATAATACTATCCTATATTTTGATTACATCAGAGTATTTTTTTTCTTAATTTAAGAATTAATAATTTAATGCAAATCAAAATGCAGAAATATTCTCTAATATATATTTCAATACTTTTAATATTTATAGCTAATTGCAATGCGCCGCATAATAATCCTCTTGATCCCGAAAATTCAGAAAATAAAATCAGCGTAATTGATGGATACATTAAAACTGTAAAAATTCCGCAAATTCCGATTGAAGACGTAAGTATTTTTTGGGTAAATGAAGGAATAATTACAAATTCTAATGAGAGTGGATATTTCAAAATTGAAAATCTTGAGCGAAATGATGGTTGGCTTGTAGTTGAAAAAATTGGTTATTCAACAGATTCAATTTTTGTAAGTTTTAATCAGCAGAAAAAAGTATCGCAGAATATTTTTCTTAATGCAATTCCAGTTATAGAAGATCTAAAATTTTACAGTATTACAATTAACCGTTTTCCATCCGGACAAAAATACAATCTTGAAGTAAAAGCAAAAATTAATGATGAAGAAAATGACGTAGATTCTGTATTTATTGAGAACGAAGAATTGGATATAAGCAAGCAATTACTTTATAATGCATCAACAAAAATTTATGAAAATTCAATTACTTTGGAAGATCTTAAAATTACATCAATTGATATTGTTATTGGAAAAGAATTTTTTATTAATGTTTTAGATGCTAATTCTAAAAAATTTGAAATAGGTAAAACAAATATCAAGCGAATAATTAAAGAAGAAATTACAGCCATTTCACCAATTGGAAAGGATACGGTAGATTCACCAAACCCATTACTGGCTTGGAATAGATTCAAACCGGGTTTTGATTTTAAATATTTAGTAGAAATATATACAGATGAAATTTCGCCAATTTTAGTTTGGCAAAGTGAAGTTTATTCTGCAGATATTCAATTTCAAACCAATGCTAATTTATTAACCGGAGAATACTTTTGGGTAATTTGGGCAATTGATGAATTTGAAAATAGAACAAGATCAAAACCTTCAAGTTTTATAATTAAATAAAATTTTTATATGCAGAAAAATTTTCCAAATATTAGCGAATTAAAAAATCTTACAAAAGATCAATACGAAGCTTTGTATAATTTAAGTCAAACTTTAAACTCGGCTTCACAAGAAGAATCTTTGATTGAAAATATTATTGATATTTTAATTGAAGTTACAAATGCAGAAAGAGGTTTGTTTGCAAAGTATGATTCTGAAACTTTTAAATTTTCTATTGTATCAGCAAGAAATTTAAAGAAAGAAAATATTTCAGATTTATCAAATTTTTCTTCAAGCGTTATGCAGCAAGTTGTAAATAAAAATAAACCGGTACTTTATCATGATGTTCAATCAAATCCAAAATTAACTCAGTTTGAAAGCGTTCAGCTTCACAAAATAACTTCAATATTGGGCGTCCCAATTAAGAAAAAAGAAAATATTTGGGGAGTTATTTTAGTTGATAGTCAAACCGACAGAAAAGAATTTTCTGAGAAAAATTTATTGTTTCTACAATTTTTCTCAAACTTGGCTTCAATCACTTTAGAAAAAATTTATGAAATTGAAAATCTCGCCGATGAAAATATTCGACTAAAAAATGTTTTGGAATCTGTAGAAAAAATTCCGGATATGATTGGTGAAAGTAAACCAATAAAAGAATTATCCAAAACAATTTTCAGAGTTGCAAATACCGAAGCAACAGTATTAATATTGGGCGAAAGCGGTTCCGGAAAAGATCTTGTTGCAAAAGCAATTCATAAATTAAGTTCAAGAAAAAATTATCCTTATCTTGCCCAATTTTGCGGATCAATTCCGGATAGTCTTTTAGAAAGCGAACTTTTCGGTTATGTAAAAGGCGCATTTACCGGAGCAATAAAAGATAAAAAAGGATTGTTCGAAATTGCAGAAAACGGAACTTTTTTCTTAGATGAAATTGCAGATATTTCAACTGCGCTTCAAGCAAAATTATTGCGGGTTATCGAAAACAAAGAAATTATTCGACTTGGCGATACGAAAGTTAAAAAAGTGAATGTAAGAATTTTAACTGCAACAAATAAAAATTTGAAAAAGTTAGTTGAGCAAGGTGAATTTAGAGAAGATTTATATTACCGATTAAATGTCTTTCCATTAAGAGTTCCGGCTTTACGCGAACGTAAGGATGATATTTCACTTTTAGCAAAAAATTTTATTGAAAGCAGCGAAATTAAAAACGTAAAATTAAATATTGGCGCCGTAAATAAATTAGAAAATTATTCTTGGCCCGGAAATGTTAGACAATTACAAAATGTTTTAAGTCGTGCAATGATTTTATCAACCGATGGAATTATTAAGGAAGAACATATTGCACTGGAAAATGAAAGCGATGATATTTTAAATAAAAGAACATTAAAAGAAATAGAAAATAAAATACTTCTTGATAGGTTGGATGAGTTTCAAGGGAATAAAACTCTAACCGCAAAATCACTTGATGTTTCAGTTCGTTGGATTCAATTAAAAATGAAAGAACTTAATAGCGAATCTGAATGATAGCTACAACTAACGAAATACTGTTTAAGAAATTTGAAATAATAAGCTGCTATAAAAAAGATGAACATTCGGCAGTTTATTTGGCAAATCATATTTTTTTGGAAAAAAAAGTATTTCTAAAAATATTAAATATAGATACAATTCCAGATTCATCAATTGTTGAAAGATTTAAAAGAGAAGCTAAAATCCTTGCCCAGCTTGAACATCCCAATATTATAAAAGTTTTTGATTTCGGAATGTTTGAAAAATACTTCTACATTTCGTTTGAATATTTTGAAAGCAAAAATCTGCGAGAGGTTCTAAATACTTCACAATTAACTTACGAAGAAAAGAAAAATATTTTTTTACAGATTGTTAAATCATTGGATTTTGCACATTCTAAAAATGTGATTCACAGAGATATTAAACCGGAAAATATTTTAGTAAATGAAAACAGCGAAGTAAAATTAACGGATTTTGGTTTAGCTCAAGATTCATTAAGCAATTTGGTTACGCAAAAATATTCCGTAGTTGGAACTCCGGCGTACATGTCGCCTGAACAAATTCAAGGTGAACAATTAACATTTAAAAGTGATTTATTTTCTTTAGGAATTACAACAGCCGAACTTTTCCTTGGAAAAAATCTTTTTTTGGGTGAAACCACAAATGAAACGATAAACAATATTATTTCATTCAATGAAGAAAATTATGAATCTGATTTTGAACTTTTATCTGATGAAATTAAAAAAGTATTAAATGGTTTACTCGCTTTTAATCCCGATAATAGATTTAATTCATGCAAAGAAATTTTAAATATTTTCAAAGTAGAAAATGTTTATATGCAAAAAGTTGAAGAGAAAAATAGGAATAAATTTTTACTAGTGATTTTTATTTTTCTGGGAATTTTCATTTCTGTTTTGATACTTAAATTTTTGTTAGGATTATCAAAGAATGATGAGAAACATTTAGAAAACCCAAATCAGCAAAGTGAAATTTTAACCGATTCGCTTTTGCAAAATCAAAAGAAAATTGAAGATTCAAAAGAGGAAATTTCAAATCAAACAATAGCTAAAAGAGAATCTGATTTATCACAAAAAGAAAAAAATAATTTTAATGAAAATAAAATTTCTGAAGTTAATTTAGAACCTGATGAAAATTCTATTGGCGAACTTTATGTAAAATGTTATCCTTGGGCAAAAGTTTACTTAAATAATAAATTTATTGAAACAACTCCGCTCACAAAAAACATTAGCACAAAATCCGGAAATTATTTGCTTACATTAATTCATCCGGATTATCCAAAATTTTCAGATAGTGTTAAAATTACCAATGAAAAACTCACTTTTATTGAAGTGAACTTAGATACACTTTTCGGTTATTTTGATTGTCAAATTTATCCATGGGGCGAAATTTATATAAATGGAGAAAAAAAAGGCGTTACTCCGCTTCAGTTTCCAATAAAATTATTTGAAGGAAATTATAAATTAACTTTGAAAAATCCTCAGTTTTCAAATATTGAAACAACCATCAAAGTAAGTAAAAATGATACTTTGATTATGAAATTTAATATGAAAAATTATCAATAATATATTCTGGTATAGTAATTGATAATTTATATATTTAGTCCAAATTGGAAAGCTTAATTATGAAAAATTTTTTAATAATATTTTTAATTGCAACCGTTACCTTTGCCCAATTTTCCTATTGGGAATTTTATAGTACAATGCCCCGACCAGTAGCCGGCGGAGACGTTTGGCAGAAAGATAATAACATTATTATAATTGGCGGTTATTCAGACTCAACACAAAATTATACAAATTGGGTTCAACGTTATAATTTATTTTCTAATTTATGGAATATTGATACAATAAGAACAACAAGATTTGGACTTGTGGTTGAAAATTATAATAACAAAATTTATTTCTTTGGTGGAGTAAATTCGGAAGATTCTACTATTAATGGTATTGCAAATTGGAACGATGATTTTACTTTTGAAAATGCTCTTAACTTTGATCAAAATTTTAATAGAATTTTTTCTACTGGACATATAATTGATGATAATTTTTATATCATTGGCGGAAATCCACTTTCCGGAACTCGTTCAGATACAATGGCATATATTATTGAATATAATTTAACCGAATCAAAAATAATTAACAAAATTGATACTTTATTTACAACCGAAGATTTCCCCGAACAGCAAATGTCGGAAGTAATTGGAAATGATATTTTTATTTTTGGCGGAGTTATAAATGGAATTTCACAAGATATTTATAAATATAATATTGTTGATCATAGTTACACAAAATTGGATATTAAACTTTTAGAACCAAGAGCGGGTGGTCGTGCGGTAATTGGCAGCGAACCAAATCAAATTTTAATAATCGGCGGATATAATGAAACTTCTCAAGCATTAAATTCAGTAGAAATTTTTACAGTTTCAGAAGATCAATATTTTATTGAACCAGCAATGCCAATTCAAGAAGCAAGATATTATTTTATGACGGCGTATTTCGATCAAAACATTTTCATTTTGGGAGGTCGAAACAGTGAAGGAAAAGTTATAAATTCGATAGAAAGATTGAATTTTGAAGCAATGACAAATGTTGAGGACAATTCGCAAAACATTGAAAATAATATTAAATTATTTCAGAATTATCCAAATCCGTTTAACCCAACGACAAATATTAATTACACAATTTCTATTGTAGAGACGCATGGCAATGCGTCTCTACAATTAATTGTTTATGATGTTTTGGGAAACGAAATTGCAACTTTGGTTAACGAAAACAAATCACCGGGAAAATATTCCGTACAATTTGATGCGAGCAAATACCCAAGCGGAGTTTATTATTACCAATTAAAATCTAGTTCATTTATTCAGACAAAAAAAATGTTGCTGCTAAAATAATATGAAATTAAAAAACTCCATTTTACTCATTTTTATTTTCACTTCGTTACAATTATTTTCGCAAGAAAATGCTGAAATTAGTAGTCTTCAAAAACATTATGAAGCTTTTGAATATTCATCTGTAATTTCTAAATCAGAAAATTTATTATTCGATAAAGACAGATTTTCCGAAAAAGATTTAATCCAAATTTTTACCATAAAAGCAGCTTCCCATTTTTCAATATCTGATTTGGAAAATTCACGAAAATCATTTATTGAAATATTAAAAATTGATGGAAATTACGAATTAAATAATTCGCAATATTCTCCAAAATTAGTGGCATTTTTTAGCGAAGTTAAAAATGAATTTTTAGATATTTTAAAAGTTAAAGAAGAACCGGAACCGATAAAAATTGATCCGCAAAAAAATCAAATTTCTAATTCCAAAAACAACAGCGAAAGAAACATTGCTTTGGCAAAATCAATAATATTGCCGGGGTTGGGACATTTACATTTGAATGATAATTCAAAAGGATGGATTTTAACTTCTGCTGGAACTGTAACTTTGGGTTCAATGATTTATTTTATTTTTGATTCAAACAAAAAAGAGAAAGATTATTTGGCTCAAACAAATTCTTTGCTTATAAAAAGTAAGTATGATGATTATAATTCTTCTTACAAAATTAGAAATTTATTGATTGGAATATACGCCGCAATTTGGCTTTATTCACAAATAGATATTTTATTTTTTTCAAATGAACTTGGAAGCGAACAAGTTTTATCAAATTTTCAGAACCTAAATTTCCAAAATCAGCAAAACAATATCATATTTTCCTTAAATATTCCTCTGTAATTGCCACGAAAAATATTCGTTTAAACGAAAAGAATTCGTACTAACCACAATTTTAATTTTTATTTATTCCAAATTTTTTTTGAAAAATGTCATTTCGGTTTTCATTTTTATATGAAATACCGGAATCTATAACTCATTAGATAACTATATTACAATAAACTCAAACCATTTGACCGTTTCATATTCTTAAACAAAGAAAAATTTATTTGGCATTTAATTTGAATTACTTAAACAGATAAATTTATTGGTTTCAGATGACCACGCATCAATTAAAAACATTTCTATTTTTCACATTTATTCTTTCCGTTTCAATTTACTCACTTTTTGAACCTGACGAACCAAAAAAACTAATGAAAAAATATTATCAAAATTGTGAGTATGAAAAAGTGATTGAACAAGCTCAAATCATTTTGAAAAATTCAAATTTATCAAATAAAGAAAAATCAGAAACTTATTTAATTAAAGGTGTTGCGGAATTTTCATCAAACAAATTTTTAGAAGCTAGAATTTCTTTTTCCGAATTATTGAAATTAAATAAATCCGTAAAACTTGATTCAAATGAAGTTTCGCCAAAGATTGTGAAATTTTTCAATGAGCTGAAAATCTACGATGGAATTTTTAATTGATTATAAAGTCAACCCCTTAAATAGAGACTGTTAAAAGTTAATTTTTTCCAAACAACTTTTATGCAGTCTCTATTGAATTGAAATTTACTTTTTTAATAGAACAACTAAAGGTGGAAAGATGAAAAGAATTAGACAATCATTAATTATTTTATTTTTACTTGCCAATATTTCATTTGCATATTCAAATTTATGGATTAACAATCCCCAAACTTGGTATGTTGGTCAAGGCACGATTGAAGAAGCTACGCTTTCATTTCAACCCAAAGGAATTTATTTTGAGCATAATTTATTTTTAACAATTTCTGCAAAAGGTTTAGGACTTACACATCAAGATACTGTTGAGATAATTTACAATTTTGGTTTACCGCAAAATTCAATTGTACATGATTCATGGCTTTGGTTTAACGGTGAAATTATTAAAGGAAAAATTCTTGACCGCTGGACCGCTTCTCAAATTTATGAACAAATTGTGGGCAGAAGACAAGATCCGTCAATACTTGTAAAAAATTATGATAATCAATATGAGTTAAGAGTTTTTCCGCTTGCCGGCGATGAAAGCAGAAAAGTTAAAATTACTTATTTAGTTCCGGCAATTTGGAATTCGCAATATGTAACTTCACCAATTCCACTCGATTTATTGCATTCCTCATATTTCCGATTGAAAAATTTAGATATTAGAACGACTTTTACAAACGAATGGAAAAATCCTAAAATCTCAGAATTCCCAAATAAATCATTTGTAGAAAAATTAGATACTGTAAATGGAAATTATCAGCAGCTTCAACTTTCTGAAAATGATATTTATTCTTACAGCACAATTAATTATTCTGTGGATGCACCTTTTAATAACGGAATTTATTTAAGCAAATTTGAAGGGAAGGAAGAAAATATTTATCAGCTTGCATATTTACCTAAGGTTTCTAATGAAGTTTTAAAAAATAAAAAAGTTGCAATTCTTGTTGATTATCAAATATCAAATAGCACTACAAACGCAAATGATGTTCTAAACGGAATTAAGAGAATGCTTCATCAAAATTTTACTGAGCAAGATTCATTCAATTTAATTTTATCAAACAAAAATATAAATCGTATAAGCGAAAATTGGATTTCTGCTGATAGCAATTCAATAGAAAATACATTTTATAATTTGCCTCAAAATTCAATTTCTAATTATAGTAATTTGCCTTCACTGCTTTCAAACGGAATTGAATTTATTAATGAAAAAAATTATAATGGACAAATTGTTCTTCTTGCAAATTCAGATCAAGTTGGTGAAGCTGAAGTTGCAAATTCATTGATAGAAGATTTAATGAAAATGATGACGGAAATAATTCCAATCAGTATTGGAAACTATCAAGAAAATTATTCCAATTATTATTATTACGGCGGAATTGATTATATGGGCAATGCCTATTTTTATCAAAATATAACAAAACTTACTGGAGGAAATTTATTTAACACCGATTATCAAGTTCCGTTTAGCTCAATGATAAATAATTTATTTTCTTCACTCGGTGCACTTTTATCGACTTATGATCTTCATACAACTTTGGAAAGCGGATTTACTTACGGACGATTTGATATAAATACAAACGATAATTTAATTTCTTTAAACACACCAATTCTTCAAATTGGAAAATATATTGGAACTCTGCCATTTAAAATTGAATTTAATGGAATTTATGATGGAACACCATTTTCAAATTCTGAAGAAGTATTAGAAGAAAACGCAATAATTGCAGATTCAATTTCAGATGTAATTTTGGCGGGAAAATTTATTAACACTTTAGAAGGTGAATACGATTATTATTACAGTAATTTAACAAATCAAGAAATTTATGAAGTTATTGATTTAAGCATAAGTAAAAAAGTTCTAACAAAATACACAGCTTTTCTTTGCTTAGAACCGGGAATGGAAATAGATATTATTGGCGATCCAAGCTTTAGTGATGATGATGGCGGAATGGTTGATATTGAAGAAGAAGATGAAATAAATTCCGATACACTTTTTACTTCTTATCCAAATCCGTTTAATAATCAAACAACAATTAAAATTAGATTGAGTAAAAATATAAATCCCGAAACTGCAACATTTAAAATTTATAATGTACTTGGTCAAGTTGTAAAAACATTCGTCCCAACAACAAATATTAATGAAACAAATGAATTTGAATTTTACTGGAATGGTGAAAACGATAATAACTCAACAGTAGCAAGCGGAAATTATTTCTTTGTAATGCAATATGCCGGAAAAGTACAAACATTAAAATTAGTTTTAATAAAATAGAATAAAATTTTTCAGCACATAAATTTTTAGAAATAACAAATAAATTTGCGGAATAATATTTCACAAATAAAATTTGTTGGGAGGCAATTCTAAATTATTTGTGTGCTGATTTTTTGTATTTAAGAATTGTAAAGTTTTTCAGATTTTTGATAAAGTTTCAGTAAACTGAAAATGGAAATAATTTTGAACAATATTTCTGTTGAATTATGTTATAAAACGAATGCAAATTTCAATTTCTTGATAATAAACAAGGCATGTTATTTGTAAATAATTAGACTGAGAAAAAAATGAAAAACGTTAAATTAATTTTATTTATGTCAATTCTAATTTCAAATCTTAATTTTGCTCAACTTAGTATTGATGCATTCACAAATAAAGAAATTTATGAATATGGTGAAAAAATTGAACTTTATTGTAAAATAACAAATAATTCAGATTCCACATTTGAGTTTTTTGCTCCAACTTACCAAACATGTCAAGCAGAATTTTCTTTTAACAATTTCAATTCTTGGGAACATACTGCATGTTTGGCAACAACCGAACTTTTAACTTTTAAACCTCACAATTCAAAAATTTATAAATGGGTAATTGATCCAATACAAACCGGTTTGCCCAATAATGACGGCACTCAAAAAATTATTTGTAAATATTTTTTTGATTTAGCAGATACAATTTTTATTCAAGCTCCGCAAATTTTAGAAGGTGAATTACGAGTAGAATATCATGAAAATAATATTGATAGTATTGAAGCCATAAGAAATAAATACAATATTGAAGTATTATTTGGAGACGGTTTTGGAGAAATTGAAACTGAAACTTGGAAAATTGAAGGAATAAATCCACACACTTTAATTGAACAAATAAAAGACGATTCTTTATTTATTTCTATAGATATTCCAATATTTATTGAGTATGATAAAATCGTTGATGAAAATCCGTTTGATTATTATCCATTGCAAATTGGGAATAAATGGGTTTATAATAACGTTGGCGTTTCTTATGATAACGAACCCAACCCATTCAATTATTACTATTCAGAAGAAATAATAAAAGATTCAATTGATAATAATGGCAATCATTATTTTTTAAATAATAGTATGTGGTTAAGAATAGATTCTTCTTCGGGAAATATTTACTGTAAAAATTCTTTAAATGATATTGAGGAAACATTATATCTTCCTTTAGTAAAATTAAATGATGAAGTTTTATCAACATTTTATGGAATAATTAAGAATGTAAATTTTTCAGATACACTCATGTGGAATCAAAATAAAATTCAAAAAACTTATGAATTTTATTCTTTATATACATACCAAATGAGTTTAGTTCAAGGAATTGGAATTACAGAAAAGAAAAATGAATTTGATTTTGGGTACTCTACAGCAAGTCTTAAAGGTTGCGTCGTAAACGGCAAAATTTACGGAGATACAACATTAGTCGGAATTGAATCTGATGAATCTCAATCAGTTCCAACAAATTTTTCACTTTCTCAAAATTATCCAAATCCGTTTAACCCAACAACAATAAT
>JBGSKB010000039.1:0-6803 GCA_041741395.1 Melioribacteraceae bacterium | reverse complement strand
CAAATATAAAATTTATTATTGCCGGAAAAACGTGTGCTGAATTTATTAATGAAGTAAGAAAATTAAATCTGGAAAATTATGTTGAAGAAAAAGGATTTTTACCTCATCATGAATCAACAAATATTTTACAAAATGCCGATGTTTTATTTTTAATTATTGATGATGTTCCAAATAATAAAGGATTTTTAACCGGGAAAATTTTTGAATATTTGGGATCTAAAAAACCAATTTATGCTGTTGGTCCAACTAACGGCAACGCAAACGAAATAATTCAAAACACAAACAGCGGTAAAATAGTTGATTATTCGGATGAAGAAGGTGCATATCAATTATTAAAAATAATGTATAATAACTGGCAGAATAATTCTTTTAATTACAATTTTAAAGTAGAAGAATATTCCAGAAAAAAGCTTACAGAAAAATTATCAAACATTTTTGATGAAGAAATTAAATGAAAATTATTGAAATTATTGGCGCTCGTCCGCAATTTATAAAAGCCGCAGTTGTTAGCAAACAATTGCGAAAAGATGAAAAAATAAAAGATATTATTCTTCATACCGGTCAGCATTATGATGAAAATATGTCCAAAGTTTTTTTTGATGAACTTCAAATTCCTAAGCCGGATTACAATTTAAATGTTGGTTCGGGAAATCACGGAAAGCAAACTGCGCTTATGTTAGAAGGAATTGAGAAAATTTTAATCGATGAAAAACCGGATTGGGTTTTAGTTTATGGTGACACAAATTCAACAATTGCAGGTTCATTGGCAGCAAGTAAACTTCATATAAAAATTGCGCATGTTGAAGCAGGTTTAAGAAGTTTTAACAGACTTATGCCGGAAGAAATAAATAGAATTACAACAGATCACATTTCTGATATTTTATTTGCACCAACTCAAAATGCCATGAATCTTTTGGCAAAAGAAGGATTGAAAGAAAGATCATATTTTTCCGGTGATGTAATGTTTGATTCGGTTTTATTTTATAAAAATCTTGCCGAAGAAAAATTCTCGTTAAATCAAATTACAAATTTGGAGGAATTTTATTTGACAACAATTCACCGTCAAGAAAATACGGATGATATAAATAATCTTCAAAATATATTTACTGCTTTTTCAAATTTAGATTTTCCGGTTCTAATTCCGCTTCATCCGCGAACTCAAAAATATTTAGCCCAAATAAATTTTTCTGAAAACGTTAAAATTATTGAGCCGGTTAGTTATTTAGAAATGTTAATTCTTTTGAAAAACTGTAAAAAAGTTTTGACCGATAGCGGCGGTTTACAAAAGGAAGCATTTTTTCTGCAGAAGCAATGTATAACTTTGCGTAATGAAACCGAATGGATTGAAACTTTAGAAAATAATTGGAATTTTATAGTTGGAACTGATATTCAGAAAATTATTAATTCTGTTAAATCAATTCCAACTTCCAAACAAAAAAAATATTTTGGTGATGGAAATGCGGGAGAAATAATTGCTGCATATTTAAAAAATTACAAATGATTTTTATTCAAAATTTATTATCAATTAAAAATTTTAAGAATATTTTATGACAAAGAAAATAAACAAAACTGTTCACTCTGAAAACACTTCTAACTTTTTAGATATTGTACCCAAAAAGTATAGAGACATAATTGCTGGAATAATAATTTTAATTCCACTACTTTATTTTTTCTTATCATTTGCAATTAAAAGCGTTTCTCCAACCGGGACAGACGTTTTATCAAATTTGGGACAAACTCATAATTGGGTTGAGTGGAATGAAAAATCTGGCGAAACTGCATTGTGGAATCCCGCAATATTTGGGGGTGAACCAATTTATCCAAGAGTTACACCATTTTTAGTTCATATCGACAGTTTAATTGTTGTCTTAGATAAAATAATTTATTGGGGATTCTGGTATTTATTTATTGGTGGTTTAGGAATTTATTATTTGTTGAAATTTAAAAAAATTCCATGGTATTTGGCAACAATAGTTGCAGTTGCTTTTGTTCTTTTGCCAGATTGGCAAGCACAGATTGGCGAAGGTCATAATTCAAAACTAAGAGCATTGATGATATTGCCTTGGTTTATCTTGAGTTTCACATATTTTTTTGAAAACAAAACCTGGCTAAGCACCGGATTATTTGCGTTAATATTTTCTTGGCTGGTTCGTACGCATCATTTCCAAATAATATTTTACGCAATTTTGGTTTTATTCTTTTTATATGTTTATCCAACAATTTTACTATTTATCAAAAAGGAATTTAAACAAGCTGGAAATTTAGTTTTAAAATTTATTGTTGCATTAACATTAACTTTTCTGACTTCGGCACAACCTCTTATTACAACAAATGAATATGCAAAATATTCAATTCGTGGGGGAAACCCTGTGCAGATTGGCGAACAAGCACAAAGTGCGAAAAAAGCCAGCGGTGTTGATTTTGATTATGCAACCGGCTGGTCATTTTCTCCAAATGAATTATTTGATTTTTTCCTTCCGCATTTTTCCGGGGGAATTTCTGCCGAGCTTTACAATGGTGATAAATATCCAAATTTAAAAGGAAGACAAATTCCAACTTATTGGGGACAAAAACCTTTCAACGGAAATTATGCAACAATGGGAATGATTCTTTTCTTATTTGCAATTTTGGGAGTTATTTATAACCGCAAAGATAAATTCGTAATTGGATTAGCCGCGTTTGCAATATTTTCAATTTTACTTTCTTTCGGAAGCAGTTTTCCTCAATTGTATAAATTATTTTTCTATTATGTTCCCTACTTTTCAAAATTCCGCGCACCGGCAATGATACTGAATGCTACATTTCCAATAATTTTAATTCTATCCGGTTTTGGGTTAAAAGCAATTTTGGAAAATAACTCACCTAAGGACAAGCAAATAATATTTTCTACTTTTTTAATTGGATTAGCATCAGTAATAATAATTCTATTAACTTACTCATCATACAGTTTTACAACTGTTAACGAAGCTGGTCAATACGACGCAAACACAATTAATATTTTAAAAGAAATTCGAAAAGAACTTTTATCAGAGGATTTGAAAAATCTATTAATTTTATTGGTTGTAACTATTGGAATTGTTACTGCTTTCATTTACAAGAAAATCAATTCTGCAGTTTTTATTTTGGGAATATTATTACTTTCTACAATTGAATTATTTATGATATCCAAAAAAGCTCATTCAATAATTCCCTTAAATAATCTTGAGCAATTAGAAAATTCCGAATTCAAGCAATCTTCAATAACCAATATTTTGCAAAAAAGTGATAAATCAATGCGAGCAATTGTTTTGGGCAGAGATTTTACAAATAATCATTACGCATATTTTTATAATTTAATAAGCGGATACAGCGCAATAAAATTGCAAATTATTCAAGATGTGATTGAACATAATTTATATGCTGCACAAACCACTGATAGAATAAATTGGAATATAATTAATATGTTAAGCGGAAAATTTGTAATTGTTCCGGCACAATTGAATTATCCGTTTTTAACTTTAGCAGTTCAAGATAATGAACGGAAAGAAGTTTTGTACGAAAACAGAAATGCATTACCAAAAGCTTGGTTTGTGAATGAAATCAAAAATATGCAAACTCCGGAAGAAATTGTTTTATTTATGAATTCGCAAAACTTTAAACCGGATTCATCTGCATTGGTCTTAAGCTCATCAAATATCAGTAAAACAAACTTTGATGTAGATGGTGAAATAAAAGTAATTGAGCACAATCCTAATTTTGTTGAGCTGGAAGTAAAAACAAATTCTGAACAATTTTTAGTTTTATCGGAAATTTATTATCCTGAAGGCTGGAAAGCTAAAGTGGATGCTAACGAAACTAAAATATTTCAAGTAAATCATATTTTACGCGGAGTTGAAATTCCTGCTGGAAATCATAAATTAACTTTTGAGTTTGAACCACAAACTTATTATACAAGCATCACATTTTTATGGATTGGTAACATTTTAATTTTAGGATTAATTTTTATCCCGTTCTTGAAAAATCAATATCTTTATTTAACAAAAAACAGAAATTAGTTATCATAAAATTAAATATTAGATGACTGAATTAATTTACTTGGTTTTATAAATGATATTAATGATATATACTTCCTTTAGTACTTTTGTAAAACTTGATCACGATATTTTATCAAAAAATTACGTTGTAAAAAAATATTCTTATGATAATAAAAAAAGTATTATCTCACATTTTAAAAATCAATTTAAAATATTTTTTTGGCTCTTGGCAAAAATAAATGAGTGTGATGCAGTCTATATTTGGTTTGCAGATTATCATTCATTCTTTCCTATATTTTTTTGTAATGTTTTTCGGAAGAAATCTTTTTTAATTTTAGGTGGATATGATGTTACTTATTTACCAGCATTAAATTATGGTTCACAAAATAATAGAATTAGAAAGTTTTCAACTATATTTTCTATTAAAAACGCATCTGTAATTTTACCGGTTTCAAGATATGTTTTGGAAAATGCTAAAGTTATGGTTCCCACCGCTAATTTTAATGTTTTATATAATGGTTTTAATTCACAAATTTTCTTTGATAACAATAATGAAAAAGAAAACTTAATTATAACGGTTGGAATAATAAATTCAGAACAAAGAATTAAACTTAAAGGCATTGATTTATTTGTTGAAGCAGCTAAAAATCTCCCGATGTTTAAATTTGTTGTAATAGGAATAAGTAATGAAATGCAACAATATTTTAACAATATTCCGGAAAATTTAATTTTTATAGATAAAGTAATTCATGAAGAATTAGTTTCATATTATCAAAAAGCAAAAGTTTACTGTCAATTTTCAATTGTTGAATCTTTTGGTCTTGCAGTTGTTGAAGCAATGGCATGCGGATGTATTGGTGTCGTTTCAAATAATGGTGCTCTTGCTGAAGTAATAAAAAATTATGGTGTTATAATTAATAATTCTTCAATTGATGAAGTAAAAAACGCAATAAATTATGCTGTTTCTCATTCAAAGCAATTAAAGAATAAATCATCTCAATTTGTTCTTGATAATTATAATATAAAAATTAGAGAAGAAAAATTACTCTCAATAATAAATAGTTATATTAAAATATAATTATGTTTACTAATAAATCAGTCTTATAATTCTATGTTTGCAAAATTAAAAATAACTTTCAAACATACTTTAATCTATAGTTTAGGCAATATCTCCAGTAAAATTGCCGGATTAATTTTACTGCCGTTATATACCAATACAAATATTTTCAGTACCGAAGATTTTGGTTTATTGGTATTGTTAGAAATTACGAGTCAAATTTTTGTCGCCGTTTTTGCGCTTGAACTTGGTCGTTCTGTATTAAGGTGGTGCGCCGAGGAGATAAATATTGAAATTCAAAAATCAATAATATTTACATCTTTAATATTTATAATATTAATTGTAATAAGTTATAATATAGTATTATCATATCACGTAAAGTATTTTTCAATTTTACTTTTTTCTAATGCAGACTATGCAAATTACTTTAATTTAATTTTTATTTGGAGCGGAATTGTAATTATTAATCAAATTCCTATGAGTATTCTCAGAGTTAGAGAAAAACCAATAATTTATATTTTATTTTCCGTTACAAATTTTGTAGCTGTTCTACTTTTTATAATCTATTTTGTTGTTTTTCAACAAAAAGGTGTTGAAGGAATATTACTTGGTCAAATTTCAGGAAATTTAATTTTATCAATTTTAACAATTCCGGTAATTTACAAGAATTCCAAAATGAAATTGGAATTTAAAATTATTTGGGATATGTTGAAATACGGCTTCCCTCTTATTTTTTCTACACTTGCTTCGCTTCTACTTAGTTTTGGAGATAGATATATTCTCGAGTATTTTCTTCCAATTTCTATTGTTGGAATTTATTCACTTGGTTATAGAATTGCCAGTACAGTAAATATTTTTATAATTCAATCTTTTCAATTAGGCTATTTTCCAATAGCATTTAAAATGATTCATGAACCAAATTCAAAAAGATTTTACTCAAAAGTATTAACTTATTACGTTATTGCTATATCTTTTATTTCTCTATTAATTGCACTTTTTAGCAGAGAATTACTTGTGTTAATCTCAAGTAAAGAATATTTGATTGTTTATAATATAATTCCAATAATTTTACTCAGTTTTATATTTAGAGGTATTGCAGATATGGTTTCATTGGGATTTTTTATAAGTAAAAAAACAAAATATAACTCTATTATTATTATAAGCGGAATGTTAATAAGCGTTACAACAAATTTTTTACTTATACCTTTATTTGGAATGTGTGGTTCTGCAATTTCAATGTTGATTGCATTTTTTCTAATGACAGTTTCTACATACCTAATTGTAAATAAAATATTTCCAATAAATTATGAAATTAGAAAAATCATTTTAATAATATTTGGTGGAATTGTTTTATTTATTCCTACCATTTTCATTACTGAATTAAATTTCTTTACTCAATTAATAATTAAAATTGTAATTATAATTCTATTTCCATTTGGTTTATTTTATGTAAATATTTTTGAAGAAATTGAAATTGCAAAAATTAAAGAAATCTTTAATTTGTTGAAAAAACCTTTTAATAAAAAATATATTGAATAATTTTTAAATTTAACTTCTACTTCACTAAAAGCATTCGCAAAGTTTTAGAAAAATCTCCAACTTGCAAATTATAAAAATAAGTTCCGCTAGCAAGATTACTTCCATCAAATTTTACTTCATATTCTCCGGCTGATTGAAATTCATTAACCAATTTTGCAACTTCTTTTCCTAAAATATCAAAAATTGTTAATCTC
>JBGSKB010000038.1:0-2017 GCA_041741395.1 Melioribacteraceae bacterium | reverse complement strand
AAATTTATTTGTTTTAATTGTTTTATTTATTTCACCAAAAATTGCAAAAATGTCTACTAAATATTCATCAGTTTCAACAAATTCTTGATCAGAATTTTCAACGCTTGATGATCTCTTAAAAATAAAATATATTCCTAAAATTATTAGAAGAAACGGCCAATATTCATAAACAAAAGATTTTACTGATATTCCAAAATACTCGGATGCAATTCCGGAGCCGCCAATAACTAATAATATGAAACCAAAAAGAGAATTTTTATTATTAAGAATTATTACAATTCCAACCGTAAAAAGAATTACCGGCCAAGAAAATAAATCTATACTGAATAATTCAAACTCAAAATTATTTAGGAAGAAAAGAATACCAAATAAAATAAACATGGTTCCAACTACCACTCTTCCTTTTGAATTATTTATTTTTGCATTCATTTAAACCTCTAACAAATATTTTTCAATAAATTAGAATTTTACTTCGCCGCCGCCGAATAAAACTAATCCTTTTACAATAAGAACTTTATCTTCTTCATAAACTCTGTTTGGATCTTTAATTCTTTTATCTGAAAATCCGCCAAAAATTGGAACAACATCAATTACAACATTCCAATCTAGAGGAACATAAATTGTGTATCCGCCAAACATTGAGAAAATATCTAAATCGTTTTTACCTTTGGCTAACAAGCAATTTTCTAAATGAATATCTGAGCCGCCAAAAATTGCCGTTAATTTTCCGCCGGTAAAATTATTTGAAGTTACTCGTTTTGTTCCGCCGCCAAATATTGAAACGTCATCAATACTGTCGTTAAAATTTGAGCCGGGGTTTTGTGTTTTAGAAATTTCTTTTCCTTCGGAATCCAATTCAATTTCAACTTTAATATTTTGTTTAGTCGGATTTCTTCTTAGAATGATATAAATTCCTAAACCTACAAGAATTAAAGGCCAGAAGTCGGGAAGTAAATTGAAAAATCCAATTGCGATTAAAATTATTCCCGCAGTTTTATTTTTGGAAGTTGATAAAATATATACGCCGATTCCAATTAAAATATATTCCCAATGAAAAAGAAAATCCGGCAAACTGAAATAAATAATTCCATAATTATCTAATAAAAATAATGTGCCAAGTACAACTAAAATTGAACCGGCAATTATTCTTGCTTTTGTATTGTTGTCTTGAGTGTTCATTTTTCCCTCCAGAATTTCAAATTGCTGAGGGAAATTTATTTATAAAAATTGGAATGCGTAAATGTTTATCGGTGAACGAAAGTTATTTTTCGGTGAGTGAAAAATATAGGGGAATGAAATGATTGAAATAAAATAAATGTTCATAAAAAAATTGTCATGCTGAACTGGTTTCAGCATCTAAAAAAGATTTTGAGACTAATTCAAAACAACAAATTAAATTTTTCTTTAAACCAAATTTTATGAAAATATCTTAAAATTTAATCATTCAGTAAATCCATTTGATTTTCTCCGGTTGGCAATTCTTGAACATCGCGCAATTTTCTCTCAATTGTTCTGGATTTACGGGAAGCATCACCAATTGATTGACTTGCTAAGTCTAATTTTTTTTGTGTACTTTCCAAAAGATCACCAAATTTTGAAAATTCTGATTTTACAACACTAAGTAATTTCCAAACTTCGCTTGATCTTTTTTCGATTGCTAAAGTTCTAAATCCCATTTGAAGACTATTTAAAACAGCAACAAAATTTGTTGGACCAGCAATTGTAACTTTATATTCTCTTTGAATTGTATCAAATAATCCGGGCAAACTTAAAACCTCTGCATATAAACTTTCAAGCGGTAAAAACATAAATGCAAAATCTGTTGTATTTGGCGGATCCAAATATTTTACCGAAATATCTTTTGCGGCTTCTTTTATACTTCTTTCCAATTTTTTTAGACTTTCATCAATCATAGTTAAATCAGCTTTTTCTCTTGCGTCAACTAATCTTTGATAATCTTCAAGCGGAAATTTTGCATCAATTGGAAGCCAAACAATTTCGCTCTTAATTTGATTTT
>JBGSKB010000037.1:0-2317 GCA_041741395.1 Melioribacteraceae bacterium | reverse complement strand
TGGTGATAAGTTTACTAAAGAATTTGTACTTCCATCCAAAGCAATTTTCTGGTCAAAGCAACCAAAAATTAATGAAAACAGTATTTTAGAAGCTCAAGGTTATTTCTTTCCGGAACTAATGTTTCTAAAAAGTATAGGATTTGATCTGAATAAATACCCATATGCTTTAAATGAAACTCTTAGATTAATGATCCGCCTTTCATTTCCATTCATAGTTTTAATTTTGATTTCATTAACTACTAAACCTGATGATGAAAAAATTAGTCGTAACTTTTTTATGAAAATGCGCACAAGAGTTCGTGGCTTAGGTCCAGAAGTTGATATTGAAGATATCAAGGAATCGATTGCGAATCCGAATAAAACTAAAGAAGTATTACTATTTCCCAATTCCCAATTGGAAATGTATAAATGGAATAAACAAGATATAACTGGATTTCTTTTTTCTGTTTTAGTAGCTTTTGTTGTAATAGGAACTTTATTTGCAGTGATTAAAATTTATTGAGTTTGTCATTTATATAAAATAAATCATTAAGAAATTTGAAAATTGGAAAAAATGATAAAGTACCTTTACTACTTGTTATTATTTATTTTTTTTGGTTACAATTCAAAATATTCACAGAATTTGTATGAATACGTTGATCCTTTTATTGGTTCCGTAGGAGATGGGAATGTTTTTGTTGGACCATCTTGTCCTTTTGGAATGGTAAAACCTGGACCAGATTTTAATATACACAGCAATAGTGGATATGATTCAGATTTGAGAAAACCTTTACTTGGAATTAGTCAAGTTCACGTTAGCGGAACTGGTGGTGGTCCCAAATATGGTAATATATCATTGATGCCATTTAATGGTGAGTTTAATAACTTTAACCAAACTTCCTTGCGTATAAATGAAAAAACATCAGCTGGCTATTATAGTGTAAATCTTACAAAGTGGAATATTGACGTTGAATTAACAACTTCGGATAGAGTTGCCTTTCATAAATATCACTATAATGGTAATTCAAAACCGGGAATTAAAATTGATGTTGGCTCATTTTTAGGTGAAGAATCAATTCCTGATTCACGTGAAGCTCAGCAGTTTGTCGGATCAGAAATACAAATTTTATCAAATTCAGAAATTCAAGGTTACAGTCGAATTAGAGGTGGATGGAATAACGGAAGTGCATATACAGTTTATTTCTATGCAATATTTGATCAGCCTTTTTCAACTTATGGAACATGGCAAGCGGATTCAATCTTTCCTAATATTAAAGAACAATATGATTTAGGATTAAAAACTGGAGCATATTTGTTTTTTGATGGGAACGAAAATAGTGTGGTTCAAATAAAAGTTGGAATTTCATTTTTAAGTTCTCAAAAAGCAAAGATAAACATTGAAAAAGAAATACCTCATTGGGATTTTCAAAAGGAACTTAAAGAAACTCAAGCTAAATGGGAGGAACTTTTAGGTAGAATTAAGATTGATGGAAGTGCCGACCAGAAAAAAATGTTCTATACCGCTTTATATCACACAATGCTAATGCCAGTTGATAGAACCGGTGAGAATCCACTCTGGATTTCGTCACAACCATACTATGATGATTTCTATGCTATTTGGGATACATACAGATCATCGCATCCATTATTAACACTTATAGGTCCCAAAAGGCAAGCAGATATAATTAAGGCGCTATTAGATATTTACAAGTATGATGGATATTTACCAGAGGCAAGAAGTGGGAACTGTAATGGAAGAACCCAGGGCGGTTCAAATGCAGAAGTGTTAATTGCGGATGCTTATGTAAAAGGATTAGAAGGAATAAATTACAATTTAGCTTTAGAAGCAATGCTAAAAGATGCTACAATTCCACCAGGAGGAAATGAAGAAAAAGAAGGCCGTGGAGGATTGACAGATTATTCCAGTTTAGGTTATGTATCAAATAAATTTGTTAGAGCAGGAACAAGAACCTTAGAATATGCATACAACGACTTTTGTTTAGCTCAGGTTGCTAAAGGTAAAGGAAGACTTGGTGAATATTATAGATTCATTGAGCAATCGGATAATTGGACGAATCTTTGGAGAGACATTGAGGATCATGGCACAAAAGGATTTATTATGCCAAAAGATCCATTGGGAAATTGGATTGATAGTGTTGAATGTGATTTAAAAAATGGACGAAACAATTATGTAAAATATACCCCACTTACTTATGAATGGCCAATCTGTATTTGTTGGTGGTGTGGCTTCTTCTATGAAGGATCTTCGTGGGAGTATTCATTCTATGTCCCTCATAATATTCCCAAGTTAATTGAAAAAAGCGGAGGGGATGAAGCC
>JBGSKB010000036.1:0-1563 GCA_041741395.1 Melioribacteraceae bacterium | reverse complement strand
TTTCCGGCCTCTTCCCGTTCTTTACCAACAACAACATTTGTTCTAATCCAAAGTGTGTATGATAATGCCATTGCAATAATTAAAGCTGTAGCAAAATAATATTTATTAATTTTTGCACTTGAAATTAAATATCCAAGCGGGAAAGCAAGTGCCCAAAATACTGGTAATTGAAAACTTCCTAGTTCAATAAAAAATGTAGCACCGGCAAATATTAAAAGCATTTGCGGAATTGTAGCCAAAATTAAAGTAATTGAAATTATTGGAATATCTCGCAAGCTGAAAATCATTCCTTTAATTAAATGGTAAATAAAAAAATTAAAATTTAGAAATATGAAAAATATAAATGCGATTGTTCGATATGGAATGCCTCTTCCTTCCGGTTCTGCAGTAAGCGGGTTTAATAAATCAAGCAGATTCGCCCCGATCAGTTTGTAAACTACTCCATAAATAATTACGGATAATGCGCCAACAATAATTGATTTTTTTATATTTTTTTTATTAAATCCTTTTAGGAAAATTAATCCAAATGCTAATCCGGAAAGAGGAGAAACTAAGTTTGCGTAAGCGAAAAACAATGATGAAAGCAAAACGTGATCTTTAATAAATGCGAAAACAAAAAGTAAAATAAACAAAAATTGAAGTGCATAAACTTCTCCAATTACGGATTGTTCCCAGAAACTTGGTATTAAACCAACAACGACTGCAATTGTAATAGATTTTTTTTTGTTGAAACCTAAGGCTAACCAAATTAAATAGGTAAATACAACAATTAAAGCACCGCTAACTGAAGAAATAAATCCCGAAGTCCAAATTGTTGCTGAATAATCAAGTGGAACAATTTGATAAACCAACCATAATATAATTGTATGACCTAAATGATAATTTGGTAATGCTTTTCCGCTCAGAAGTGTATTTTGCGGTAAATATGCAAAATCTGTTATTGGTTTTTCTGCTAAGGATCTTATTGCAAAAACTATAACATCCGGTTTTGATGTGTAATAAGGAATTTGCAAAGCATAAAAAATCAAAAACGAAAAAAATAGTATTAACGATATTTTAATTTTATCATTCGTCAACATTTTACAGCATTTCTAATTTTAGGAATTTCCATAATTATAACCATACTGATATTTCAAACTGCTATCTTTAACTTCACAATCATTTACCAAAGTTCCTAAAAAGTTTATATCGGCAGATTGTAATTCACTAATTGCCCAGCTTATACTTTCTTTTTCTGTTTGTCCGGATCTAATAACTAAAACAGTATCTTTAACAATTCTTCCAAGTGAAAGCGCATCAGATAACCTTGTAATAGGCGGAGTATCTAGAATAACAAAATCATATGGCTCTAAATTGTTTAATAGTTTTTTCATTCTATCTGAAGCAAGAATTTCACCGGAAATATTTGAAAATACTCCGGTTGGCAATACATCAATATTCATAAGAAGATTTGAGTTAGTTGTTAGTTTTATTGGTTTATAAATATTTGGAGTTTCTGTTTTCTCGGTTAAATAATCAACTAAACCAGATGAAAATTTTGGTAAGCTGAACATTGTTGAAATA
>JBGSKB010000035.1:0-3222 GCA_041741395.1 Melioribacteraceae bacterium | reverse complement strand
ATGGAACTCAAATTTTACGCGGCGGATGTTTTAAACCAAGAACTTCTCCATATAGTTTTCAAGGAATGGGTTTTGACGGTTTGAACGAATTAAAAAGTGCCGGAAAAAAATATGAAATGCCAATAATTACAGAAGTTCTCTCTTCTGAACAAGTTACCGAAGTTGCTTTGCATTCTGATATTGTTCAAATTGGCGCAAGAAATATGCAGAATTTTTCTTTGCTGAAAGAAGTCGGAAGAATTCACCGACCGGTAATGTTGAAAAGGGGAATGATGTCTTCGCTTGATGAATTATTAAATGCCGCAGAATATATTTTAGCTCACGGAAATAGACAAGTAATTTTATGTGAAAGAGGAATTAGAACTTTTGAAACCGCAACAAGAAATACATTAGATTTAAGCGCAATTCCATTTTTAAAAGAACTTACACATTTGCCAATAATTGTTGATCCTTCTCATGCAATTGGAGTTAGAGATAAAGTAGCTCCTTTAGCAAAAGCTGCAAAAGTAGTTGGCGCTCATGGAATAATGATTGAATTTCATCCGGACCCGGATAAAGCTTTAAGCGATGGCGAACAATCTTTAACTTTTGAGCAATACGGAACTTTGATGAAAGAGTTGTATGAATTATAAAGCGAAGGTATAATTTATCAGAAATAAATTATACCTTGAATTTGTATTTGTAAAAGTCAATCCGTAATCAAAATTGAAACCAAGTTTTGATTGCGGATTTAATTTATATGCAAAATTTAAAGATAATAGTAATCCTAAATTCCAAGTATTAATATCGCTGAAAGATCTGTCATTCATATAAATTAGACCCAATCCTTCACTAACGTAAAAATTATCGTTGGGATTTTGTAGAAATAATACCGAAGTTCCAGCCGAATAGAAGTAAGAAAAATATTCTATTCTAGTTTTTCCCGGGAGAAATTTTTCAAACTTTTGTGCTGCGGAAAAGTGAAAATTAATTTTATCAAAGTAAATTAATGGAGATTGAAATTCATAAAATAATTTTCCACCCAAAACTGTCTGAGAGGGAAAATTTCCCATGAATGAACCAAATCCAATTCCCGCACCGATTTCACTATTTTGTGCATTTAATTTTGTGAAAAAAATTATTAAAAATAAAAGAACTTTTAGAAATTTTATATTTTTTAAAAAATTGTCATATCGACCAAAAGTAGAAATTTCCTTATTTAACTTAACGATTCTCAAGTTGCTTCACTCAACAAAATGACGATTTTCAAAATTTGTATTTTCATTTTATTCTTTTGCAAATTCTAGAAGTGAATTTCCGGTTAATCTGGTTAAAATCCATTCTTCTTTTAAATCCGCACCAATTTTTTTGTAAAAATTTATTGCCGGAGTATTCCAATCTAAAACCGACCATTCAAATCTTCCGCAATTTCTTTCAACTGCCAGTTTAGCCAAAAATTTGAGCATTTGTTTTCCAAAACTATTTCTTCTAAATTCTTCAAGCACAAATAAATCCTCTAAATAAATTCCTTTCTTCGCTAAAAATGTTGAGTAATTATGAAAGAAAAGTGCAAACGCAACGGGAGTTTCATTAAAATATCCAAGAATTACCTCCGCATTACTTTTTTCATCAAACAAAGTTTTTTTTAATTCTTCTTCTGTTGCAATAACTTCATTTGATAATTTTTCATATTCAGCTAACTTTTTGATAAAATCTAAAATAATTGGAACATCATTTTCATCAGCAAATTTGATTCTAAAATTTTCCATAATAATTTAATATTTGTTCATAACTAAATTAGAAAAGTTATTTAATTAAAATCAACGTAAACTAAATTATTGGTAATTTTCTTATTTATATTTTAACTTCAATATTTTGAGAAAAATTTGGATAAATCTGAAATAAAAGCATATTTGGCTTGGGTTTCAATCTGCATTGTTTGGGGAACAACTTATATTGCAATTAAAATTGGTGTTCAAACAATTCCGCCAATGTTGTTTGCCGGATTAAGATGGATTATTGCTGGTCCAATATTATTTCTCATTTTAATTTTATTCAAACATAAATTACCGCCCAAAAATGAAATTAAGCATTTAGTGTTTATTGGTATAATGTTAATAGGCTTTGCAAATGGATTTTTAGTAATTGCCGAACAATGGATTCCAAGCGGATTGGCAAGTTTATTAATTACAACAATGCCTTTTTGGGTTGTTGGATTGGAATCATTTTTGCCAAACGGTCAAAAATTTAATAAAAGAATTTTTGGCGGATTGATAATTGGATTTATTGGTGTTTCGTTAATTTTTATCAGCGATTTTGAAAATCTAGTAAAACCCGGATATTTTTTAGGAATATTATTTATTCTTTTAACAATAATTGTTTGGTCAATTGGAAGTTTATATGCAAAGTATAAAAAATTTAGTTCTCCACCATTAATGCGTGCGGCAGTTCAGATGATAGCTGCCGGATTACTTCAATTAATTATTGCGTTCTTTTTAGGTGAATATCAAAATTTTGTCCTAGAGAAAAACGGATTTTTAACAATAATTTATCTCGTAATTTTCGGATCATTTTTGGGATATGTTGCATATATTTATGCAATTTCAATTCTGCCGGTTGCGTTTGTATCAACATATTCTTATATAAATCCGGTTATAGCTTTATTTTTAGGATGGTTCTATTTGGATGAAAAAATTGATATAAATATTATAAACGGAACAATAATTATATTTTCCGGTGTAGCTTTGGTTCAATACGGAAACCGAAAAGAAGTCAAAAAAGTCTGAAATTCCCAAAAATTTTTTAGTTTAAAATTGCTTACTAACCAAACCAATTTTCTGGAGAGTCCGTAAACATACTTCTTTTAGTTTCAATCGATTTTGCCCTTAAAAAACTACTAGTGTAATATGTTTTTTTTTCTTCAATGGGTGAAATTTTAGCAATCGGAATATCTGATTTTGTAATAATAATTTCATCCCCATGAATAACCATATCCATAATTTTAGGCAAATTCTTTTGCATTGAAGAAATATTTAATTCTTGTTGATGCATTTTATCCTGCTACAATGTCTTATTTTAAAGAAAATAATTAAAAGATTACTTTATCTATGTAAGGATAATATATGATAAAATCAAGGATAAAATTATTCTAAAATGTAATAAGTCAATATTTTTTTACAATAATTTAAATATTTTTTAAAATTTTGAGAAAAGGAAGAATTTTAAAAGTAATTTTAATAAAGA
>JBGSKB010000034.1:0-3222 GCA_041741395.1 Melioribacteraceae bacterium | reverse complement strand
AAAATTTCCTGCACTTCTTCATAAGTAAATCTTCTTTTGCTGTTAATTACCGTTTTTGCAATTTTATAATTTTTTTGTTTAAATGATTTATCAAACTCAACCAAAACACTAAAAGTTAAACGATCTTCATTTGGAACAAGCGAGCAAATATTGTTTGATAAAATTTCCGGCAGCATGGGAATTACTTTTCCAACAATATAAACGCTGGTTCCTCTAATTTCTGCTTCTTTAAAAATTTGAGTTCCGGGTTGAACAAAATGGCTTACATCCGCAATGTGAATTCCAATTAACGTATTTCCATTTTCTAATTTTTGAATTGAAACTGCATCATCAAAATCTTTTGCTGTTTTAGGATCAATTGTAAAAACATTAACATTTCTGAAATCAATTCTATTTTGATATTCCTCATTTGGAATTTTATTGGAAAGATTTTTCGCTTCCTTTAAAACTGAATTTGGGAATTTATATTTTATTCCAAACTCCCTTGCAATTGATGCAATTTCAGCATCGTAAGATCCGGATTTTCCAAGAACTTCAGTAATTACTCCTTCCGGATTTAAATGAGAATTATCCCACTCAATTTTTGAAACAACAACTTTATCACCGTCTTTTGCTTTATTAATATTATTTGAAGAAATATAAAAATCACGGTGAATTTTATTATCATCCGGTTCAACAAAATAAAAAGATTTTGTTTTTCTTAAAACACCTACAATTTCTTTTCTTTTACGCTCAACAATTTTTGTGATTTCACCTTCTAAATTTTTTCCGGTTCGTTTTGCAAATAAAGCAACTTCAACTTTATCGCCATCAAAAGCTGTATTAAGATTTTTTTCGGAAATAAAAACGTCTTTTTGATTTTTATCTTTAAAAACTACGAATCCGTAATTTTGTCCATTCACCAATTGAAATTCACCAAGAATTTTCTTTTTAGCATCAAGATTTAGTTTGTAACGTTTTCCAGTTTTTATGATTATTCCTTCTTTGGCAATTGCATAAAGTTCTTGTTTGAAAAATTCGTAATCTTTCTTTTTTATATTTAGAATTTTTCCAAGAATTTTGGAATTTACAGCAATGTTCGGATTTGAAGTAAAATAATCTTTAATATTTTTTTTCATTAGAACTCAAATTTATATTTTAAACCTAATTCTTGAATTTTTTCACCAGTTGTTGTTTCAACAATTGGATCTTTTTGTTCCACACGAATTAAAAAACTTGGATTAAATAAATATTCAAATTTAATATCCGTTTTGTTCCATTCCATATATTTAGTATTTCCGCCAAAAGAATAACGAATATTATTATATTTTCCGGAGAAAAGTAACTTATAACTATCACTTGAATATTTGTTAAACCGAATATTACTTACCAATCCGCCAAGTGCAGATGAAAAGTAACTTGTTAATTGCGAACCAAGAAATGAATAAGCAGTATTTTCAGCAACATCATACAATGTTGATTTTTGTTCGTCTGTAATATCCATACTTAATTGGTTCAATAAAATAAATGTTAATGCATTCGACGCATCGTATTTCGAATCCGGAATATCATTTTCAATTTGGGATCGTCCGACATAAACAGATAAATTTTCGTTTTCACCGGTAAGATTTTTTCCCAATGTTGAAAGAGGAGAATTAATTTTAAGTTTTACTGCAACTTCTTCAACTTTTCCGGTTTGCTCAAAATTATCAATTTCACCGATGTAGGTTGCAACAACATTTAAGTGCGGATCTGTAACATCGCTTTCAAATCTAATTGTTCCTTTTGCATCAAATGTTTTAAAAAATTCCAATCTTGATCCATCCAAAAGTGTGAGTGATCCTTGAGTTTTAATTTCATCAGCAATTGTTTCGAATTCTAATTGCCCAGTGGTTTCTACATTCAACTTTTGATTTAATTCCGAATTAATTAAAAAATTAAATGATGCAATATTTTTAATAATTATGTTTGTATTAAAATCAAACTTTGATGAGTTTGATTTAACAAAATTATGTTTGTTAATATTTTCATTTAGTATTCTAATAAACTTTTGAGTTTTCCAATTTATTTTAGAGCTGTCCTCAACAAATTTGTAAACCAATCTATTATTTAGTCTTCCATTCTGCTGATTTTTAGATGCGTAAACTAAGTCAGCTTTATCAACTAAAATATCACCATCAAAAGTATATACATTATTTTCATATTTGAATTTCCAATCATCATCGGTCTTAATAAAAAGATCGCCATAAATATTTGCATCTTTTGTTTTTGATCTACTTCCAAGTAAAGCCAAATCTCCCTTAAGCGAAACATCGATTTTATTAAATGGAAATTCTTTTAATTCAACAATTCCTTTTGCATTAATTTTGCCGGAATACATTGAGCCTGCATGATTTGCAACTTCAAATATGTCAATTGATGCGTACTGATTCCTAAAATTTATATTTGAATTTACAGAATACTCTAAATTATTTTCTGTAAATGTAAATTTTCCATCTTCAAGATTTATAAATCCGGTTGTAATTGGATTTGCATAAGTTCCGCTAACTTCAATCTGTGAATTTATAATACCAGATTGATTAATAGCGTAAGGAATTAAATTTCCCAGAGCCTCAACATTAAAATTTTCTGAATTAAGATTAGCTTCAATTTCAGATTCAGGAATTATAATTTCCTTTCCACCTGTATAATTAAGATAAACCGGTAATTGTGCTGTTAATGTTAAAACTGGATCAACCGAATTTAAATCTGAATTGTTGAAAAATACTGCTATGCGGGATAAATTTTTATAATGATTCAGTGAACCAATCAAAGTTCCAAATTTTGAATTGTTATATGAAATATCATTTATTGAAACATCTACATCCAAATCCGGTTCAGATAAAAATCCGGAAGAAGAAATTTTTAAATTAACATCTCCTTCAATCGGTTTATCATTTTCACTTACAAAATAAGTTGATAAAATAGCTGCTGGAAGATTTTCAACATCAACAAAGAAATTATGACTTTGATCATTATTGATTTGTCCGTTAATATTAATAGTGGCGTGTGTGTTTTCCAAAATTAAATTAGAAAGCTGTATTCCGCTTTCTGCAAAACTTATTGAACTTGTATCAAAGCTTGTCCAAGGAATATTTTTGTAATTCAGATTTATGTTATATAAATTAATTTTCTCACTTGTTAAATAAGTTCCAATTGAACCTTCAGATTCAGCTATTAAATCATTTCCAATACCAAGAGAAG
>JBGSKB010000033.1:0-5380 GCA_041741395.1 Melioribacteraceae bacterium | reverse complement strand
AATTAGAAGAAAAATATGATTTATGACAAATAATAGTTCGGAAAAATATTTTTATTTACTTTTTTCAAATTAAGAAACAGAATGGCAGAAACAATTCCGGATATAAATGTAAAAATCCATAAAACTTGAGAACCATAAATTTCATAAATTTTTGAACCACTCCAAGGCGCAATAGTAAAAGCTAAACTGAACATCATTTGGTAAAATCCCATATATTCACCGCGTCTGTTTTCGGGAGAAATATCTGTTGCTAAAGATGCAGCAGCCGGAAAGAAAATCATTTCGCCGAAAGTCCAAATTACTATTGTTATAGCCAATCCCCAAAGTTCTGTGGTAAAAGCCATTCCTCCAAAACCAATTGCGGTAAGTATGGAACCTAAAGCTAAACCTTTCCAATTTTCCCATTTGCTCATTAATGAATTTAAAGGAACTTCAACAAAAATAATTATTACTGTATTGATTGCAGTTAAGAATCCAAAAGTTGCAGTTGTAAATTTTAATTGATCGACAACAAACAACGGCATTGAACTGAAATGTTGGAAGAAGACCATCACAACCGGTAATGAAGCAATTAAAAAAAACATAAACTGAAAGTCTTGCCAAACTTTTATTTTTGTATAAGGATTATTAGAATTTACATTTTCTCCTTCAATATTTATTTTTGGTTTCAATTCCCACTTTGCAAAAATTAAGAATATTCCAGCAGCAATTGAAGTAATACCATCAACAACAAATAGAAAGTGAAAATCAATCGAACTTAACAATCCGCCAATAACCGGACCAATACTCATTCCCAAATTAATTGTCAAACGATAAAGTGCGTATGCTGGTTTTCTTTGTTCAACTGTAACTTCATTTGAAATAAATGCCATTCCAGCTGGACGAAAAGCTTCACTAACTACAGCTAAAAATACACTGATTATACTAATTATTATGTAATCATTAAAAATTGAATAAACAAAAAATAAGACTCCAGATAAAAGAAGCGAAAATTTCATCAAGTTTAGTGCACCTAATTTATCACTTAATTTTCCAGCAAATGGTGCGGAAATTAGAGCTCCAATTCCATAGAAAGTTAAAACCAATCCGGCTTTCCCTGGTGTTACTCCAATTTCTTGAGTTAGATAAAGTGCAAGAAAAGGAAAAACCATTGTTCCAGTTCTATTAATTAAAGTTACAGCGCAGATGAGCCAAATATTTTTTGGTAAGCCGTTAAGACTTTTCCAGAGATTCATTAAAAAATTCTTTCAAAATTATGAGGAATAAGTTTAAGAAAATTATTTGATATTTGAAAAACTACGGCGAGTGAAAGTAATTATGGTTTATAATTTTTGATAAGTTTTTCATATTTTCAAAATACTTCTGTAACCTTTTATAGGTTGTAATCGTCTCAATTTGTGAAAAATCTAATTTGTAATCGTTAAATAATTTTTTTCCTTTGTGATTATCTGTGACAATTTTTGACAATTTATTACATGTAGATGACAAAAATTTATTTAGTTACAAGTAAATTTCTTCAAGAGTTTTAATATAAATCAAAATAAATAGTAATAGAAAAATGAATCGTTTATATAATTACACTTATGATGTAACCATATGAAATTTCTAAATTATTTTATTCTCATTGCGCTATTTATAATTGTACAGATTTCTGTCTCTCATGCACAACCAATACCCACAAGCTCAAAGCCGGAGTTCAATATTATTAGAATTGATAAAGCTGTTAATATTAATGGAAAATTAGATAATCCGTTGTGGCTGCAAGCAGATCCGATTGAAATAAATTACGAATTTAATCCCGGTGATAACGCACCAGCAAAAGAAAGAACAATTGTAAAGGCGCTATATGATGAAGAATATTTATACTTTGGTTTTAAATGTTATGATTCCCATCCGGAAGAAATTAGAGCAAACCTTTCTGAACGAGATAAAATATTTTCTGATGATTATGTAATACTAATAATTGATACTTTTGGGGATGCTCAAAAAGGTTATGAAATTGCGGTTAATCCTCTTGGAATTCAAGGTGATCTTCTTGCAACTTTCAATAATGAAGATATAAATTTTAATATGATTTATCACACTGCTGCCGAAAAAAATGATTCCGGCTGGACGGCAGAAATGGCAATTCCATTCAGCAGTCTTTCATTTGATGAAACTGAAGAACCAATTTGGGGATTTAATGTTGCTAGAACAATTCCAAGGGAAAGCAGAACTCAAAATTCTTGGGTGCCAATTAATAAGAATATTCCGGGATTTATGACACAGTCCGGAGTACTTAAAGGATTAAAGAATATTTCAACAAGCTCATTTGTTGAATTACTGCCTTATATAATTGGGCAAAATAACGGAAGCCTTATTGATTATGATAATCCAAACTCTAATTTTAAATTTGATCCTATTGAAGGAAGAATTGGAGGAGGAATAAAATATTCACCGAATTCAAATTTAACATTAGAAGCTGTGCTAAATCCGGATTTTAGTCAAATAGAAGCAGATGCCGATCAAATAAGCGTAAACACAACATTCGCACTTTTTTATGAAGAAAAAAGACCATTCTTTTTAACGGGAAATGAATTATTGCAGCAGCCAATTTATTATTCAAGATCAATAAATAATCCATTAGCCGCATCAAGAATTATTGGAAAAAGCGGAGCATTTTCATATCTCTATCTTGGTGCTTATGATAGAAATACTGTTTTTGTAATTCCGGGAGAAGATGAAAGCAGTACCGTTGAAACTAATAGAAAATCACTTGTAAACATTGGAAGATTAAGATATGATTTTGGTGACGAGGATTATATTGGTGCTAAAGTTTTGACAAGAGATATGAGCAATGGTCATAATTATGTTGGAGGAATTGATTGGAACTTTAAGTTTTGGAATAATTGGATTTTCGAAGGACAAGCTTATTTATCGCAGACAGATGAATTAAATGATTCATCACTAATTGAATCAGATAGAATTTTCGGAAGTACAGAGCACACTGCAAAATTGGATGGAGAAAAATATTTTGGAAATGTTATTCATTTTTTTCTTTCGCGTTCAGAAAAATCTTATTACTTCAGTGCAGAATCAAATCATATTGACCCAACGTTTCAAACATATAATGGTTTGTTAAACGTTAGTGCATATAGAGAACAAAAAATGTTTCATTCGTATAGATTATATCCCGATAGTTCTTTCTTTGATAGAATTAATATAAATCTAAATACAAATCTTCAGCATAATTATGATGGAATTTTAAGAGGATTTAATATAACCCCAGCAATTAATTTAAATATGAAAGGACAAACTTATTTATATGTGCAATATCATTTGTTTAAAAATGAAATGTACAAAAACAATATGTTCAAAAATGTAAATGATGCTTATTTTGAGTTGAACACAAGACCGGAAAAAGAAATTTCATTTGGAATTAATGGATCAGTTGGAAAATATATTTATAGATCAGACAATCCTACTATTGGAGTTGGACACAATCTTGGCGGGTACTTAACTTTAAAACCCTCCGCAAATTTAAATGTAAGTTTATATTATAATCGCGCAAGACTTTCAGATAAAAATTCAGATAAATTATTTTACGATGGAAATATTTATAGAGCTGTTGCAATTTATCAATTTTCCGCAGAAGCATTTTTCAGAACAATTTTCCAATATAATTCATTTGATAAAGCATTTAGATTTTATCCTCTGTTTAGTTATAAACTTGGAGCATTTACAACTTTTTATGCCGGAGCAACAAGCAATTATATTAATTATAAACAAGATTGTGGAATTATAAATACTGATCAGCAATATTTTATAAAACTTCAATATTTGGTAAGCTTATAAATATTTCTCAAACCTCCTTATTATATTGTTATATACAATCTCGTGATTCGGATGCCATCTAATTTAAGATGGCATTTTTTGTTGAATTTTTTGTAAATATTTCTTCGATAAAATTTTTTTTATTAAAATTTTATTTTCATAACTTGACTTTAAATAAATAAAATTTATGATACTTCTTTTCTTTAATTTAACTTTTAATGAAAACCAAGTCTGATTATTTACCAATATTATTTACAATTAACCTCATAGGTTTACTTATTACAATTAACTTTTTGTTTGGTTCATTATATACTGCATTAGTCCCCATTTTAAGTTTTGTTTATTTATTAATAAATTATCTGGGAATTTATAATAACTCCGAAATAACTAATCATAAATCATTAGGTCAATTTTTCAAGGATAAATTTAAAAGCAGAAAATTTCATAGAAATGTTACAATAGTTTTTTTGTACTTAATATTATTATAAACGCTTCTTACTTTTTATTTAACAATAAACAAATTGTTGAAACAAATAATCTAAAAATTTTATCTGGAATAATTTCAGATGAAAATGGTGAACCAATAGATAACGTTATTGTATTTTTACCAGAATACAATATATATGATACAACTAGTAATTTTGGGAAATATGAATTTTATATTAAAAGTGAGAAAGAAAAAACTATAAAAATCATTGCAAAAAGAATAGGTTTCCAAACATTTGACTCTTATGTTACTTTAGGGAATTCCTCAAATAATTTCATTTTAGGGAAGACTAAGTGATTTCTAAATATGCAATAGCATTATTGCTGTTATTATTTATTAATTCTTTCAGCCAAGACAGTCTTTGGTTAAACGGAAAACTTACCACAATAAAAAACAATGTTGCTGTTCCAATAAAAAATACTGTTGTTATTATTAATGAAACCAAAGATAGAGATAAAACGGATAATAATGGCTTCTTTCGAATAAAATTAAGAAATGATTTAGTTGCAGGAGATAAAATTTCGGTTTCAGTTGAAAAAGAAAAATGGGCAATCCAATATCCACTAAATGGAGAATTATATATTCCCAAAGAGTTTGAAAAACAACTTGTAAAAATACAAATTCTCCCGTCTGGTTCGAAGCTTTTTCTTTCAAATGACCATCTTGAAAAGCTAATAGAAGATTTTTTACAGAAAACAACACAACTTAAATTAGTGAATCAACCAAATAATAAAGAAGACTTACCTGAAAAATTACAAGATTGGGCCACCAAGTTTGGTTTTACAATTGACGATGTAAAACTAAAACTAGATGAATGGATAAGAAAAACAGAATCTAGGAAAGAAGATGGTTATAAATTAGGTTTAGCGACTTTTGCAAAAAAAGAATATGCAAAAGCAGGAAAAATTTTTAATTTAAATGCAAAAGAAGCTGAACTAAACTTATTTAAATCAAGTAATGAGATAGAAAATCTTGTTCAACAAAATGAAAAATTTATAGAAATTATAATCGATAATTATCAAAATGAAGCACAATCATTTTATGAAATTGAAAGATTTGATTTAGCAATTATTGCTTACA
>JBGSKB010000032.1:0-3919 GCA_041741395.1 Melioribacteraceae bacterium | reverse complement strand
CATTAAAAACATCCATTTTGAAATTGCTATTTTTGACAAATTTTGGATCTTCAGAGATTACTAATTGATGGATTGGTTTCCAAAATCCCCAAGGTCTGACATTTTTATAAAACTTTTTCAGAACTTCAAGATCGGTTGGCTTTGTTAAATAAGTTGCTAAAACACAACCAATCGTTGAGCCAAAAACTATTATTGGATAATAATAAAGTATTCTAATATCTGGAGCTAAATCCGGAAATAAATAAGGGAGAAGATTGGTAAATGTTAAAGGAAGTCCAGCAATTATAATACCCGTCAACATTCCCCAAAAATAACCATGAGCATTAAATCTCCACCAATACCATTTAAGAACATTTGATGCTGTGTATCCACCCCAAAGAGCAGAAACCAACAATTGTAAAACCTGATTCACATTTTTTGCTTGAATACCCAAAAAAATGCTTACTAAAACCACAACAATACCAACAATATAATTTGCAGATTTTATTGAAGTGTGCGATGCTTTAGGTTTTATGTATTTTAAATAAATATCATTTGTTACATAAGCTTGAGCAGCATTTAAAGTTCCTGAAAATGTTCCCATAAATGCAGCTAAAAGTCCGGCTAACAATAAACCAAGTAAACCAGTTGGAACAAATAAATTTATTGTTGATGGTAGAACTTGCTCAAAATCAATAACTCCGGCAACATCCAAGTTTAACTTTTCATAAAAAATTATGCCTAATGCTGCAAAACCGGCAATCATTAAATACCTTATCGGCATTAGAATTACTGTTACAAATCCACTCATTTTAGAGGCTTCAGATGGAGATTTTGTTGATAATATTTTCTGCATATCATAATTTGGAGCAGGTCCGGCAAGGCTTATCAAAATTCCTTTAAATAACATCATCATAAACATTGCAGAAAAAAGAGAATAACCGTCTTCGGCAACTTTGGCATTAATATCAGAAATTGTTTTAGTCCAATCAATATCTAAATTTTTACCGAAAAATGGAGAGAGCCAACCTTCAGGCACATTTAATCCATAATCAGAAACAGCATTAAATCCAATAATTGCTATTGCAATTGAAGCTAAAGTCATAATTGTATATTGAAGTATATCTGCCCAAACAATACTTGTCATTCCGCCAAGAATTGTATAAAATACAGCAAATAACGTAAATACAATACCATAAAGATGCGGCACATATTCTGCGGGAATATCTAATTGTAAAAATTGGTTAACAAATTCCCATGGAATGAAAATTTCCATGAATTTTCCAAGTCCTATAAAGCCATAAGCTAAAAAACCTAAACCACTGATTAAAGCAAAAATTACGACTATTCCATGAGAAAGCGAACTTGATCGGTTAGTTCCAAATCGTGTTTCAATCCATTGTGCACCCGTTGTAACATTTGATCTTCTAAGCCAAGCAGATAGAAAAACCATCAAAAATATTTGATTAAAAACGGGCCATAACCAAGGAATCCAAATACTTTTTAATCCATAGACAAAAGCTAAAGTTACCAACCACATTGTTCCCGAAATATCAAACATACCGGAAGCATTTGATAAACCAAGCATGTACCAGGGTAAAGTATTTCCACCCAAAAAATAACTACCCATACTTTTTGTAGCTTTTTTAGATAGAAATGATCCAATGAAAATTGTGGCAAGGAGATAAATAACTATTATTAGAATATCAATAAGATGTAGTTGCATAATATTTCAAAAATATGTTAGGATTGATTTATTTCAGTGCATAAACAATGCCATAATTTATTTTTGAAAATTTTCAAATTAAGATTATGGATAAAAAAAACTTTCAGATTGAATAAATATTATTGAATCCAATAAATCATTCATTTTACAAGATTTTCAAAGTAATTAAACATTGTAATATAATTACCAAAAATAATTTTAGCAGATATTTAGTTATTATAATAAATTTATATAAGGTTATTTTTTTTATCAATAAGATAATATTTTTCCTAAATTGTATAAATCTGGTAATTCATCAGCAAAAATAATTTTGGGATCATTTTTAAACTCTATAAAATTTCCTGAACTTGGATGATTTTTAAATGGTACATAAAAATGATCTAAATGTGCATTTCTCCAAACCATCACAAAAGCAATATTGATACTATCATTTTTTATTACTTTCAATAATTTATCAGTCCACCATTTTTCATCGTAAATTTTTTCTAAACCAGTTTCAGTAAAAGCTGCAATTTTATTTCTTTCCTTAGCAATTTTTGAAACTAATTTTAATTTTGCTTTTACAGCGATTAAGCCTTCCCCTAATGGAGTAAAATCCCAATAATTATCCATTCCAATTAAATCTACATATTCATCCCCGGGATATCTTTCTAAAAAACCATACTCGCTTGTGTATTTACAATCGGGGGAAAAAGCATAAAGAATATTTTTAACTTTTTGCTCATCACGTAAATACTTTATGGTAAATTGCCAAAGAGCAATATATTCTTCTGATGTACAAAAATGTTCACCCCACCAAAACCAACTACCGTCAAATTCATGAAATGGTCTAAAAAATATTGGTATTAATTTTCCATCTTTTCCTATTATATGTTTTGAGAAATAGGCAATTCTATCCAATTCCCTCTTATAAATTTCATGATGACTTCCGCCCGGTAAAATATGTTTTACAACTATTGTTGTGTCGTAAAAATTTTTCCCGGTAACTAAATTATCAAGATGCCAAGCAAAAATATTGATAAGCCCATTATCATAAGCTCTTATTACATTATTTTCCAGCCAATTTGGTTGTTCTTCTGGATTGAAATTTAAATCTGCAAAATCCCAACCAATAACTCCGGGATAACTTCCGGTTACATCTTTAACATCCGATTTATCAATTTCTCCTCTCCACCCGATTCCATACGCAGTTGAGTGATGGTGTCCGAAAATAATTTTAGATTCCGGATTATTTTTTAGGTTGTAAAATAAAGCAACAGTTCCAAAGGTTGCATTTGAATCAATAAGTTTTACACCCAATTTTTGTTGGATAAGTTTACTTTCATTTTGGTATGTGCATGAAATGAAAATTATTGGAATTAAAATGTAAATTCTTAAAGTCATAAATTTCTAAAACATATGAATATTTTAAATATTTAGTATTTTGGATAATTCATCGACTTTGAATTTCTATATTAAAATCTTTTAAATCTTCCGACTTTGCTAAAATATTGATGTTTCCTTTTTTATTTTTTACAGATTTTAAAATAATCATTGCCTTTCCATAAAATAAATTTATTTTATCAGATTTAAACGATTGGTATGATTGCGGATTTCCGTTTCCAACTCCGGCAATTTCTCCATTTCCCGAAAGATTAAATTTTATTTCATTATCGGCAAGCGGACAAAGATTTCCATTTTCGTCCAATGCCTCAACTAATATATATGATAAATCTTCACCATCAGCATTGATAACTGATCTATCCGGAGATAAATGAATTGAGTAAGGTTCTTTTGCTGTTTGTGTAATTTTCTCACCGTAATATTTTCCGTCTTTATAAACAACAACTTTTAATTCACCAGATTCATATTTTACATCATTCCACATTAGTCTATACTTTTCAAAAATATTTTCTGATTGAGGAATTTTATGTTTTATTCCCAACGATTTTCCATTTAAAAATAATTCTCCATAATCAGCATTTGTATGGACGTGAACCGGAATTGTTTTTCCTTCCTTACCTTTCCAATTCCAATGTGGTAAAATGTGAATTGTTTTTTCTTTCGGAAGCCAATGACTTCTATAAATAAAATATCTATCTTTGGGAATTCCGCATAGATCAATAACTCCAAAATATGAACTTACGGCAGTTTGATCTTTATTTATAATACATTGTTCAGTTAAAAAATAATTATATGGCGTTGGTTCGCCAAGATAATCAAAGCCAGTCCAGA
>JBGSKB010000031.1:0-3121 GCA_041741395.1 Melioribacteraceae bacterium | reverse complement strand
TCGAATAGGGAAATCAGCATGTGATCAATGCAGCTATTGTACAGAATTTTGTCCAAGATATTTATTAGGCTATGATGTTCAGCCTCATAAGGTAATGCGTTCATTAGGATTTTCTACGACTGGAGAAAAAGTTTGGAATCAATATGCGGATTTATGCTGTTCATGCGGACTATGTTCGCTTTATGCTTGTCCGGAAGATTTATATCCGCGTGAAGCATGTGATCAAGGGAAAGTATATTTAAAGGAAAATTCAATAAAGTTTGAGCAGACAAAACCACTGAAGGTACATCCAATAAAAGAGGGAAGGCGTGTTCCAATTAATCAGTTGATGAAAAGATTAAATATCGAAAAGTATAATCACCATACACCTTATGTTGATAATTTTCCAACTCCGGTAAAAGTTAAAATTTTACTAAAGCAGCATGTTGGATTTTCTGCAAATCCAGTAATAAAAATCGGAGATAAAATTAATTCCGGTGATTTAATTGCTAATATTGGAAAAGGGAAATTGGGAGCAAATATTCATTCTTCAATAAATGGAATTGTTAAAGAAATTAGTCCCGATTTTATAATTATTGAAAAAAAATAATTTATTATTTATAAAATAATGGATTTGAAAGGGTTAACTTAAATGCAAATGAATTCAATAGGTTTAATAGAATTATCAAGTATTGCGGCTGGTATGCAAGCAGCAGATATAATGTTAAAAACATCTGAAGTTGAATTGATATTATCAAGAACAATATGTTCCGGAAAATATATGGTTTTAGTCGGCGGAGATGTTGCAGCAGTTCAATCAGCAGTAGAGACAGCTGCTGCTCAAATTGATTTTGCAGTAATTGATACTTTTGTAATTCCAAACGTTCATAAAGATATTTTTCCAGCTTTATCAGGACATTCGGGAGTTGAGAATTTAGAAGCTTTGGGAATTATTGAATCTTTTTCAGTATCATCTTTAATTGAAGGAGCGGACGCCGCAGTTAAATCAGCTTCAGTTAGAATTATTGAAATTAGACTTGCAATGGCTTTAGGCGGAAAAGCATTTTGTACTTTAACTGGAGAAGTAGCAGCGGTTCAATCTGCAGTAGATGCGGGTGCAAATTTAATTAGTGAAAAAGGGTTACTTGTAAATAAAGTGGTTATTGCACAACCAAGAAAAGAATTAATGAGTGAAATGATATAAGATAGAATTAAGATTTTAGATATTAGACTTTTGATTTAGAATAAATTTGAAAAAATTTTATATGCTCCAATATAAGCACCCAACGCACTTCCTAAACTTGAAAAAGTGAATACAAGTAAAATCCGTAAGAGCTTATTTTTCCACCAGTTACTCATTTTATTTAAATCAGAACTTACATTTTGAATTTCAATAACTTTTGGAGGTTTAAAATATGTCTGTACAAATGCTGCAACATAACCAGCTCCAATTAAAGGCGAGAGTGTAGTTATAGGAGCTGCAAAAAAAACAGAAATAACTGAGTAAGGATGTCCAAATGCTATAATTGTTCCTATTGCAGCTGGAATTCCACTTGCTAAAATCCAAATTAATGCAGTATTTCCAGCCTCATCAAAACCTTTTTGAAACCCAATAAAAAATATTGAACCAATAATTAAAACTGGAATTGACCAGCCAATAATTTTGTTGAGATATGTTGTATTAGGTATTTCAACAATTTGATTTAAATCAACAAATTCATCATTCTGAATTTTATAAAGAATACCTTGGACATGTCCCGCGCCAACAACTGCAACAATTTTATTTCCGGGAGCATTCTTAATTTTTTCAGCAAGATAACTATCGCGTTCATCAATTAAAACGCTTTTCAAAGCAGGCATTTCTTTACCAAGTTCATTTAGTAACTCAGTTAAAATATCTTTATTTTTTAATTCCTCTAACTGTTTTTCAGATATTTCTTCATTTGTAAAAATGCTTGCAATAGTAATGGAAACGAATTTTGTTTTTTGATAAAAACTCATTTTTCGCCAAGCTCTTTTTAATGTAATTTCCACATCTCGGTCAGAAAGATCAATATTTATATTATTTTCTTTAGCAATATTATATGCTTCCAATAATTCAACACCAGGATTGACTCCAATTTTATTGCCAAGTCTTTTCTGATATGAAGACAACAAAATATTTATAATTAAAGTAGTTAACTGCTTTTGCTTAATTATAGTTTTTAAGTCTAAATTTTCCCATTTATTTTTATTCAGCAAAGCTTCTAATCTATTTTGGTCAAGTTCAATACAAACTGTATCGGGTTTTTCTGATAAAATTACTTCCTTAACAATTTCAGCGGATTTTTTGGAAATATGAGCAGTTCCAATTAATATTATATTTTTATTATGATATTCAACAACATGAACATCATCAGATTCATAATAATTCATGAAAATTAATTACCTTTTTGATTAGTGAAAATTAATCGCCATGTTCATCTTTATAATCAAGAATTGCAGCTTCAACAACTTTTAGAGCGTGCTCCCGATTATAAATCTTATCAATTTTAACATCAGGCTTTTCACCGGGGATAAGTTTGTAAGTTAAAAAATAATGTCTCAATCTATCAATCATAACTTTTGGCAAATCACTTATATCTTCAGCATTCTGCCAAATATTATCATTATGTAAAACTGCAATAATTTTATCGTCTGCTTCTTTATGATCAACCATTTGAATTCCGCCAACAACTTTTGCATCAAGTATAATTTCAGATTTATTAATTGGCCGTTCCGTAATTATACAAATATCTAAAGGATCACCATCGCCTTTTTTTGAAGTTGGTGAAAGATCTCTAACTCTGTTTCCACAATATGTTTTGGGAATAAATCCATATAAAGACGGCGGTTGAGATGAAGTTCTATGCGGTCTATCAACTTTTAAATAACCGGTAATTTTTTCAACTTCGTACTTTACAAAATCGAAAGGTGTTATTTCAATATATGCATTAACTACAAAAGGTGGATTTTTACCAAGTTCCAATCCATGCCATGGATGAGGGCGCCATTTAAAAAAAGGGGTTGGAAATGACATTTTAGTTCCATTTTATTTTTAATTGACAAAATATAATGAATTTGGCTAAAAGTAGTTTGGTTTTTATCACATTTTAAAAAATCT
>JBGSKB010000030.1:0-1621 GCA_041741395.1 Melioribacteraceae bacterium | reverse complement strand
ATTCTCCAAATATTTTTGGTGATATTTTTCACCAAGTCCTATCTCAATTTTGTTGTAATTTTCTATCCACATTTTGTGATGAAACGGCAGTAAAACATTCCCTAAATCAAAAACAATTGTTGTGTATTTTTTTTTATTCATATGATTTTAACTTTCTGATTTGCCAAGTTTGCCATTTTGATTCCGATGCTTTTTATCGGAAGAAAAATCTCATTTTTGAAATTATATCGAGATTCTTCGAAGTCCGCTCTAGCGAACTTCTCAGAATGAAAATTTAGAACAACCATTTTTATTTATTAATCGAAAATTACTTTAGTTCACTTCAAACATCGAATCGTTCAATCCGGAATTAGTCTTTACAGATGTTACTTCTAATTCAATTGTTTGCGGACCTAATGTTTGTGTAAGTTTAAATGGATGCTTAATTCCTTCAATATCTCTATAATCATCTAAATCAATTGTTTGTGTAAAAGTTCCTTGAGGAGAAGTTACACTGTTTACTTCTCTAATTTTTAAACTAGTTTCTTTATCATAATAGTGTGTTGATTTTTTTCCGGATGGAATTTTTGTAACAATTTTATAAGCATCTTTTCCATTTATTGTTTCAATTCCGTCAAGCTCAATTTTAATATTATTTTTTGCATAATCTAAAAATGAATTTAGCATTGATTGATATTTTAATTCTTCAAGCGGTTCACCTTCTAAATTTTGTACTTGTCCCATTCCTTCAATTTTTCCTTTTTCACCATTGAAAGTAGTTGTTTGTTTTCCAACAGAAAAATCTAATTCTTGAAAAAGTTTATTCGGTGCTTTTTGTGCAATTGTTAATTTTATATTCATTCCTTGCACTGTTCCCGTCAATTCCATTATTTGATCAGTAACTAATGAAATTTTTTCTCGTCCGCCGATAGTATCAATAAATTTTTCAATAATGCTTTCTGCTGAAATTCCCTCTTCAACTTTTTTAACATTTGGATCATATTCTTTTCCATAAATATCATAATATTGAAGTTTTCCACTTATACTGAATTTTTTCAAATCTTCCGCAACTTCATCTGCATTTCCAACAACAATGATATGAGCATTACTTGGTTTTAAATATTTCTTAGCCATTTCTTGAACATCATCTGAGGTAACTTCACTTAGATTTTTAAGATAATTTTTATAGTAATCTTTTGAAAGATTATACATTGCAATATTTAATGCAAAGCGTGCAATTGTTTGAGGGCTTTCTAAAGATCTTGAAAAACTTCCATTTAAATAATTTTTTATTCTGTCTAATTCTGCTTCAGGGACTTTTTCATTTCTTAATTTTTTCATTTCGTTAAAAATTTCCGTAATTGCACTATCCGTAACCGAATTTCTAATGGTTGCTGATGCATTAAAATTTCCAATAATTTTATCTGAACTTATCGATGAGCCGGCACCATATGTGTAGCCGTGTTTTTCACGAAGATTTTGATTTAATCTTGCTGAAAAGGTTCCACCTAAAATTGCATTCATGACGGAAGCTTTAATTAAATCCGGACTATTCTTGCTAAGTTCAATAGGATATGAAATATTTATAACAGATTGAACAGAAGCATCTCGTTTTGAAATTCCTACTTTTGTAACCAAAGGA
>JBGSKB010000029.1:0-9851 GCA_041741395.1 Melioribacteraceae bacterium | reverse complement strand
TTTATTTAAAGATGACGAAACAAATCAAGTAACTCAAGGTACTTTTTCTCCTTTAAATACTACCCCTCTTCCAGTTGAATTAACATCATTTTCGGCTAATTCAGTTGAAGGTGTAAAAGCTCAATTAAATTGGGAAACAGCAACAGAAGTTAATAATTACGGTTTTGAAATTGAAAGAAGCATAGTAAGTGAAAAAGCAAAAGTGAAAAGTGAAAATGAAACTGCAAATTCAGCAGAAGATAATTTAACATGGGAAAAAGTTGCTTTTGTTGAAGGTCATGGAAACAGCAATTCTCCAAAATTATATTCTTTTACAGATAAAAACTTAGTAGGCGGAAGCAAATTTATGTACCGCTTAAAACAAATTGATATTGACGGAACTTTTGAATATTCAGATGCAGTAGAAATAGAAGTTTTACCAACTAAATATGAGTTATTGCAGAATTATCCAAATCCGTTTAATCCAACAACAAACATTAAATTTTCTTTACCGGAAGATGCAAAAGTTAGCATCAATATATATAATGTTTTAGGAGAAAAAGTTGCATCAATATTAAATGAAGATTTAAAAGCCGGTTTCCACCAAGTTGATTTTAATGCTTTTTCATCAGGCTATCAATTAGCAAGCGGAATTTATTTGTATTCAATTGAATCAAGTAATTTTAGACAAGTTAAAAAAATGATGTTAATGAAATAAATATTGAGGAATATAAAATGGAATTTACAAATATGTACCCGGAAAATTATCTTAAAGAAGATTTTGTAGCTCAAACAGATGAATATTTAAATGTTTTGGAATTACAAAAAAAGAAAGACTTATACTTAAAAATTGGAATGGGAGCTGTTTACGTAATGCTTCTGTTAATTTCCGTAGTTGTAGTTTAATAATTGTTTGAACAAATTTTGCCCTACTTAAAGTAGGGCTTTTTATACTTTAAATAGGATATTTTGTATGAAAAAATTTATAAATATTACATCATATCCTATCTTTTTAAAAATAATATTCTTACCTTACCATACTTCAAATGCTTCAAAGTTTATAGCTATCAAAAAATTTGAAAAACTAATCATATAATTATCTAATGCACGGACCAAACATGAAAAAAAATAAACAAATTTTAAAACTGGTTTTCTATAATTTATTCGGACTTTTTGTCTCCATTTTTGCACAAGAGCCAACTGAATGGGGAAATGTTCCTGAAACAATAAGAAGAACCAATGCTTTCAAAAGAATAGAATGGTTTTACAGAACAAGGGAAAACGAAAGAGGTACTTTCCCAAAAGAATTTATAGAAAATCAAAAATCCATTGAGTTGGGAAAAGTAAAAACAATAGTCCAAAAAGGTAATAAATTACAAACCACCTCTGATAATTGGACAAATATAGGACCCAAAGCAATTGACATGACGTCAAGTTTTATACCTCATTGGGGTAAAGTAAGTGGAAGAGTAAGAGGTGTAGCAGTTCATCCAACAGACGCAAATACAGTTTATATTGGTGCAGCTGCGGGTGGTATTTGGAAAACTGTAAATGGAGGTACAAGTTGGTCAGACATGAGCGGGGATTTAAATCAACTTACTTTTGGCGCAATTGCCATTGATCCAAATAATCCAAATACAGTTTATGCGGGAACCGGTGAATCTGCTGGTGGAGCCAATCCAACATTTTTTGAAGGCGACGGCTTATATAAAACTACGGATGGCGGAGTAAGCTGGACAAGAATTACAAATGGATTTGGTTCACACACACAGTTTGGAGATATTGAAGTAAGTCCACATAACTCAAATATTATTTTAGCTGCTTTAGGATCTGCAAGTTGGAATATTGGGGATCAAGCTAATGAAGGAGTTTGGCGAAGTGCTGATGGTGGTGTAACCTGGACTCATGTAAACTTAAATAGTGATGCATTTGATGTAGCTTTTGATCCTACTGCTGCATCAACAATAGCATATGCAGCGGCTGTAAATACAAGTAATGCTTCCGGTGGATTTTTTGTTTCAAATGATGCCGGCGCAACTTGGACACAAAGTAATACTGGTTTGCCGCTTCCAACTGCAATGAGCAGAATGCAGTTTTCCGTATCAAAATCTTCACCTTCAACTATTTACGCAATAATTTATCCTGGATCAGGATCTTTTGATGTTTATAAATCCACAAATTTTGGAGCTTTATGGTCACATCTTACACCTGTTGCCGGAGCTGCAGATCAAGGATGGTATGATCTTGCTATTGCAGTTAATCCTACCGATGCAAATAATGTATTTTTTGGTAATGCAGAAATGTGTAAAACAACAAATGGTTCAACACTTTCTATGGTAAGAATTTCACCTACGGGAGGTAATGGAGTTTATTGGGATTGTCCAATTCATACTGATATTCATAAAATTGTTTACGCACCTTCTAATTCAAGTATTATGTATGCCGGTTGTGATGGCGGTATATATAAATCGATAAACGGCGGTTTAACCTGGTCACATATAAATAATAACATAAATACACTTCAGTTCTATAGTGTAGCCTCGGATAAAAATAATGTAAATTTACTTTATGGCGGAGCCCAGGATAATGGAAATTTCAGCACAGCGAATAAAGGTGCAACAGATTGGGTTTTTGAAACCAGTGGTGATGGAATGGAAAATTTTGTTGATTACAGCAACTCAAATACAATTTTTATGAGTACACAAAACGGCAGTTTATTAAAAAGCATTAATGCTGGTGTTACCTGGCAAACAGTTGATAATGTTGGTAGTGCCGCTTGGGTTGCTCCATATTGGCAGCATCCAACAACATCTACACGCATTTTTGCAGCAATTAATGGTAAGATTAAAGTATCAAATTCATCTGGTAATGCAGGTACTTGGAGTTATACAACAGCTTCTTTTATTAGCGGTTATCATATAAATTCTGTTGCCCAATCCGCTATAACTACAAATAATATGCTTGCAATTTCAAGCTTTTATAGAGTAGATGCTTTAATTCATAAATCAATAGATGAAGGTGTTTCTTGGACAGATATTTCCGGAAATTTAACTACATCCGGATTCACCGCAACAACTATTCAAAAAGCTGTTGCTGATCCGGTAAATGGTAATACCTTTTATCTTTGTCGTGTATCTTATGGCGTAGGTCAAGTTTTAAAAACAACGGATTTAGGTGTTACATGGACAGATATTAGTGGTAATTTACCAAAGATTGCCCATAATGATTTATTTGTTGATCCGGCAAATACCAATCATCTCTATGTAGCAAATGATTTTGGTGTTTATTGGAGCAAAGATGGTGGAACTGAGTGGAACAAACTTAGTAATGGAATGCCATTTGTTCCGGTCTTAAATTTTGATTTTTACGTAAATGGAGCAACAAGATTATTAAGAGCTGCTTCTCATGGTCGTGGCGTTTTTGAATTGCAAATTGATACTCCTTTGGATTTAGTTTATGTTGATTTGAAGGTATTTTTAGAAGGTCCTTATAATAGCAACAACATGAATGCTAATATTAATGGAAATATTCCTTCCGCACAGCCTTACAATGTTGCACCGTGGAATTATTTGGGAGCAGAAACAGCTTCAATAAATTCAAATTCTGATATTGTTGATTGGGTTTTAGTTGAATTAAGAACCGGGGCTTCACCGGCTACAGCAACTACAATTGTTGCAACTAAAGCAGGTCTCTTAAAAAGTGATGGAACAATTGTTGATTCTGATGGGTTTACAAATTTAAATTTCAATGTTGCTGCTGGAAGTTACTATATTGTAATTTATCACAGGAATCATTTGCCAATTATGTCTCCAACTTCAATTAGTATAAATTAAATTTATAATTTTTGTTACTTTGGTAAAAGGATGTTCTTTTATCAAAGTAACAGATAATTTTTTAATTTTCATTTTTAAACGTAAAAGTAGAAAGTTTGATTTATATCCAACATCCTAACACAATTGATTTATTTCAAATTAAGATAATATGTATTTTATGTGTTTTATATCACAAACAAAAAATAGTTTTTCAAAAAACAAAATAACTGGACTATATAGCAATTAGTTAATAGTTATTTACAACTTTCCCCCTGAAAGAAATGAAAATAGAACATAGTTTTCAAAATGATGAATTAAGTGAAAAAGAAATAGAAGATTTGATGTTTAACCAAAAAAAGTTTAGAACTCAGAATTTTCTTTTAATGACAATTTATGTAGTATTAATTGTTTTATCACTTTTTATCATTTAAAATTTTACGTTTTTTTTGAGTAAAAGTAATTGCAAGAAAAATTTACCAATATTTAAATTTTTGGATATTCAAAATATTTAATAGAGATTAAAATGTCAGAAAGAATTTTTACAGAAAACCTTTTCAACAACAAAACTGAAATTCAAGATTACGATTCTGAAAAAGAAAAAGTAAAAATTGTACAGATTACAGAATCAGATAAAACCAAAACTTACATTAGTTATGCTTTGGTTATTTCGTATTTAGTTATTGGTATAATTGCATTTTTACTTGTTTGAAAATTCTGATTTGATTTTTCATATCATAAGTTTATACTTCCGTAACTATAATTTTTGTGTGCAGAATTAAATAGTTTTTAGAAACTTCTGAAAAATTACTGCCGTGTGTGTTGCGGAACATAAATAAATTAATCTGTCATTCGGGATTGTGATTTTTGCAAGGCCGGAATCTGAAAATATCGCACAAATTTCAAACAACAAGTACCAAATAACAAATAAATTCCAAATTTAAAAAACCAAATTCTCAGAAAATTAAATTTTTGTCATTTGAATTTTGGTTATTCGAGATTATTTGAGATTATTTGAGATTATTTGAGATTTGTCTTTTTCGATTTGGAGTTTTTAGAGGTTCCCTTAAAATACTATGTGTCGTTCCAGTTTTTGATATTTTTTATCGGAATACTGGAATCCAAAAAATAGATTGCTTCATAAATACACTCGCAATGACGATGAATTTAGTCTTTTATGTTTTTCGTTAAGAATTAAAAAGCGCAAAATAGATTCCGGATAATTTCAAAGTCATGACAATCGTATTAGAAATTTCCGGAATGACAAAAATGAGTTAGCGAAAATCTTTAGTGTAAGAAACCTCCGAGGTTTCTTACAGAAATGGTTCTCAAACCTCGGAGGTTTGGTCTTTTTTCGTTTCACTTTTCACTTTTAATTTTTCACACACCAAAAAGATTGGCGGGCAAGCTTTTCCCTTTTTTACGTTTTTCGTTAAGAATTAAAATGCGCAAAATAGATTCCGAATAATTTCACAATCACGACAATTGTGTTAGAAATTTCCGGAATGACAAAAATGTAAATGCATTTCTAAAATTTAAAACAACAAGTACCAAATAAATTCCAATTTCAAAAAACCAAATTCTCAGAAAATTAAATTTTTGTCATTTGAATTTTGGTTATTCGAGATTATTTGAGATTATTTGAGATTTGTCTTTTTCGATTTGGAGTTTTTAGAGGTTCCCTTAAAATGACATTGAGTAATATTTTCAGAACTTACTTTTAATTATTTGCCAAATTGTTTAATTTCGTACACAAATAATTGACCTTGATTTTGGTTCATTATTTCTGTTTTTTCACTTAATTGTTTCGATAATATTCAACATTTGAAAACAAATTTATGATTAAAACATTATATAAATTCGTAATTGTATTTTCTATAATTTCAGCCAATTTATTTGCTCAAACCGAAATCGGTAAATATTCGGGTGAATTCCTTTCTCTTGGTGTTGGCGGAAGAGCTTTAGGAATGGGCGGTGCGAGCGTTGCCGTTGCCGATGATATTACTGCCGGATATTGGAATCCAGCCGGTTTAGCACATATGAATTATCCTCAAATTTCATTAATGCACGAAGAACATTTTGGAAGTTTAGTAAATTACAATTATGCCGCAGTTGCAATTCCTTACGGTACTGATATGAGTTTTGGAATAAGTGCAATCCGTTTAAGCATTGATGGAATTTATGATACAAGAGATGCCGGCGTTGATAAAGTTACAGGCGAAGTAATAAATTTTAATGATCCAAACTGGCAATTGCTTCATCCTAATTGGGGTTTAGATAGAACAAAAATTACTGAATTCAGCAATACTGATTGGGCATTCTTTTTAACTTTTGCAAAACGGCATTCAAAGAATTTTTACTGGGGTGCAAACGTAAAATTTATTAGAAGAGATATTGCCGAATTTGCTGCAACGGGAATTGGTTTTGATGTTGGTGCAGTTTATATGCCTTATGAAAACTTTTCTCTCGGTGCAAATTTTATGGATGTTACTACAACCTTATTAGCTTGGGATACCGGAAGAAACGAACTTATTTCTCCAACCGCAAAAATTGGAACCGCATATAAATTTAATTTCCTCGGCGGAGCAATTACTCCGGCTTTAGATTTGGATATTAGATTTGAAAATAGAAAAACCGCTTCTGTATTTAATGTTGGTCCGGTTAGTTTTGATCCAAGGATTGGTATGGAATATAATTTCAAAAATATAATTGCACTGCGCGGCGGTTATAATGATGTAAAACAATTTACAATTGGCGCCGGTGTAAAACTTCCTAAATTAAATATTGACTACACTTTTGCAACTTTTAACGAATCTAAAAATAACAGTCTTCCCGAAACACATCGGATTTCATTAATCCTAACTATTGAAGAACCAAAATTTTTAAGAAAATCTGAATAGAATCTCTTGAAAATTTTTTGTCAAATCATTTGGGATAAATTCGTAATTTTTGAATATGAAAAAATACTTTCTTGCCATTTTATTATTAATAATTTCTGCTTGCTCAAGTTCGGATGAATCAACAAAGTTTGAAATTCCGGATGAACTTGATGAAAATATTGCAGTTTCTCAATCAAACAAATTTTCGGTAAATATTCCGGTTCAATGGAAAAATATTTTAGATAACTCAGAAACAATTTTTGATATTTGGTTAATTAGTCCGACTAACAATACAGTAATTGGATTTATTCCGCTTTCAATAAATGATGATATTGATGAAGAAGATAAAATTAAACTTCTTTCAAAATTTAACATTGAAAGCTTAAAATCAAAAGATGCTGAAATTGATTCAAGTGAAACCTTTACATTAATGGAAATTGATGGAATTTTAGCTTCTCCACTTTTTTATGAAATTGATGGGAAAAAGTACAATTCTATAATTTTTGGTAAGAATGAAATTTTTTATAAATCTTTAGCTTACTTTGGGAATGGATATAAACCTTCCGATGACGAAATTGAAGAATTAATTGAATTGCAAGAATTGGTAATTTCTTCTGCAAAATTTTAACGCTATAAAATATTAAGGGAACTTCTAAAAACTCCAAATCGCAAAAGACAAACCTCGAATAACCAAAATTCAAATGACAAAAATTTAGTTTTCTGAGAATTTGGTTTTCTGTGAATTTGGAATTTATTTGTTATTTGGTACTTGTTGTTTGAGATTTTAGAGATGCCTTTAACAAACATTCCAAGTCTTAACGTTTTTTCGTTTTCACTTTTTCACCGCTTCCCAAATAAATTCAGCATGTAATTCCAACTCTTGTTTGAAATTATAATTTTGATTTACAGAACTAATTTTTTTTAGCTCAATTAAAAACAAGGGACTCAAAAATTGATTACTGAGTAATTCCAAATCAACACTTTTCAAGAATTTGTGATTAATCATTTCTCTAAAAATAAATGAACATAATTTTCTAAAATCACTTAAATAATTATCAATTGTGTAGAAATTTACATCTGAATTTATGCTGTTTAAGTTCAATAAAATTTTAATGAACATTCGTTCATTTTGAGAATCCCAAAAATTTAAAATATTTTGTGATAGCAGTAAGAAAAATTTTTGAGGTTTTGAAAGATGATTAATTAAAGAATCTGTTAAAATTAATGTTCCAAAATTCCGATTACTAAAATTTTTTACAATTTCAGAAAGAATTTCTTCTTTGGAAGAAAAGTGATTATAAATTGCACTTTCACGTTTATCAATGGCTTTTGCAATTTCTCTGATTGATGCGCCGTGATAACTTTTTTCAGAAAAGAGTTTTAAAGAAGCTTCTAAGATTTGCGATTTTGTATTAACAATTGTTTCCATCATAACCTCGAATTATGAACGATCGTTAATATAATATTATTTTAAATAAGAAAAATATTTTCTCTGTGAATCTTTGTGCTCTCTGTGGTAAATTTTTCACCACAAAATACGCAGAGAAACACAAAGTTACGAAAGATCTGAAAGCAAAGATTTCAATTTATTTAACGTATTTTCCCAATCACTCTTTTTTGTCAATTCTTTTTCAACAACTTCTTTTGGAGCATTATTAACAAATTTTCCATTTTCTAACTTTTTGAAAACTCCAATTAAAGCTCCCTCCAATCTCTGAATTTCTTTTTGCAATCTTTCTTTTTCAAAATTTAAATCAATAATTCCTTCAAGTGGAACGTAAATTTCACAATCTTTAATTACTGAAGAAGCAATGGCTTTGGGTTTTTCGATATCGTTTCCAAATTTAATTTCATCAATTCTTCCAAGCGATTTTATATAAATAATTTGGTCATCATGCAAATTTTCTGTTTTCAACAATGCTGTAATTTTCTTCGATGGAGAAATATTCATTTCCCCTCTTATGTTTCTAATACTTGTAATAATGTTTTGCGTGAATTCCATTTTATCTTCAGCAACTGTTGAAATTTTAGAAGAATCAAATTGGGGAAATTCTGATACAGAAATGCTTTCTCCATTTTTTCTTTCCGCAATTAAATTCCAAATTTCTTCGGAAATAAACGGCATAAAAGGATGAATTAATTTTAACATTTCTTCAAATAATTTAATTGCTCTTGTTAAAGACGCTGATTTAATTTCTTCATCATTTGAGTAAAGTTTGTTTTTTATTAATTCTACATACCAATCACAGAAATCATTCCACACATAACTATAAAGAATTTTTGTCGCAGTATTTATTTCAAATTTATCTAATGCCGATTCATAATTTTTTAACGCATTTTGAAATTTCGAATTAATCCATTCATCAACAAAATCAATATGTTTATCAATTAATTTTTCATCTAATTTTATTTGTTCAGCGCCTGCCTGCTGGTAGGCAAGGTTCATTAAAAGAAATCTTCCGGCGTTCCAAATTTTATTGGCAAAATTTCTTCCAATTTCAACTTTATCCGTACTGAATAAAACATCCTGACCAAGCGGTGCAATATAATTTATTGTGAATCGCAAAGCATCGGCTCCATATTCAGAAATTACATCAAGCGGATCCGGAGAATTGCCGAGCGATTTGCTCATTTTTCTTCCTTGTAAATCTCTAATTATACTTGTGAAATAAACATCTTTAAATGGAATATCATTCATAAACTTCATTCCGGCCATAATCATTCGCGCAACCCAAAAGAAAATTATATCGGGAGCTGTAACAAGCAAATCTGTCGGATAATAATATTTTTGCTCATATTCCGAAGTAAAAACGTCTTGCGCCCAAAGCCAGCTTGAAGCCCAAGTATCAAGAACATCTTCATCTTGTTTCCAATTTTCTAAATCCTCCGGTGGTTTTACATCACAATAAATTTCTTTTGTTGTTTTGTGATACCAAACCGGAATTCTATGTCCCCACCAAAGTTGGCGCGAAATGCACCAATCGCGAATTCCATTCATCCAGTGTTCATAAGTTTTTACCCAATGATTTGGATGGAAATTAATTTTATTTTCTTTTACAACATTTAACGCAGATTCTGCAAAAACATCCATTTTAAGAAACCATTGTTCACTTAAGTATGGTTCAATCGGAACTCCGCCTCTTTCAGAATAGCCGACATTATTTGTATAATCTTCAATTTTTTC
>JBGSKB010000028.1:0-6707 GCA_041741395.1 Melioribacteraceae bacterium | reverse complement strand
CAAATTGTCCGGTAAAATCTTCATGATGCAAATGAAGCCAATCATAATTTTCTAATTTTCCGGAAAGAATTTCTTCAATCCAAATTTTGTCATATACAACTTCCGCATATTCCAAAGCTAAAGTTACGGCATCATCCCAAGGTTGAAATCCTGGCGGAACATAAACTGCAATTTCCGGTGCTTTTTCCAAACGCACAACATCCATATTTTGATCATCGCTCTGCACAAAAGAATAAATATCTACAACAGAACTGTTATCTAAAATTTGATAAGAAATATTTCGTATTTGGCAATCAAGAACAATTTTTTCCGAATAATCAATAACGAATGAGCCGCCTTTATAATTCAAGAGCCAATCGGCTTTAAGATTTTTTTTCAAAGCATTAAAAGTAATTCCGTATGCTTTAAGATGATCTGTTTGAGTTAAATCCATTGGAATTAAAATTTTGGATTGTGCAAAATTTAATTGAATTACAAAAAGTAGAATTGTTATAATATTTTTCATCAAATTGAAATTAAAATTTATTGACTAATTATACAGTAATTTTTTATAAAAGTTTGGGATAAAATAAAAAATCCAACCTCTTTATTGAAGTTGGATTTATATAACGTGAGAAAATTATATATTACTCAAACCAAGAAACAATTTCGTAAGTTTCTGTTGCCGGGAAATAAGGCGGAGTTGTGGTTTCAAATCTCTTATCAAATTTGATTACTTGACGATAACCAGCACCATTTGTATATCCGGTAGTTTGCGCTTCGTTTTCAATTAATCCGCCAAGTATTTTCATTGTGCCCATATTTGGTTTGCTCGGACTAATTCCCTCAACAGTTATTCCACCATCATAATTAAATAATGACGCATGAATATTTATATTACTTCTATTTGCAGTATTGTCTTTAACAACAACTTGTTTTTCAGCAACAACTCCAAGCATATCTTTACAATCATGATTTGTAATAGTATAACCTGGATTTGAAGGATCAGGGATAAGAGGAGATTCTCTATAAACAATATCATCTTCTAAATATACATATCCATTTGTTGACCCACTTTTACCAGTTCCAACTGTATATTTTCCATTAACTGTTCCAGATAGATATAGATTTCCTTTTGAATTCCAAATTACACCGTTTGGAGCTAAAGTATCCAATTTTGCAGTTACAGGAGTACTCCAAGTTGTTGTTCCTGTTAATTTTGTACTGTATTGGACGACACCAATATCGCTTCCATCATCTGAAAAAACTAATTTTACATCTAAAGCATTACCTGAAGCATCTTGAAAAACTTTACCGTCATAATTACCGGCATCTTTAATTTTTGTAATATTCAATGTAAATGGAACATCAACCGGAGATTCATATCCGGCTAAAAATTCTGGATCTGCTGCTCCATACCCCCACTTATTTCCTTCTGCGGATAAACCACCTTTTGTAGTTACTTTTCCGGTAAATACCGGTGAACCTAGAGTTAATAATTTTCCCTGAGTGTGAAATGGACCATCAATTGTATCACCGGTTACTAAATATCCTCCGGTTGGCCATTTGTTTGTATAATATCCAAATTTTGAGAAGCTGCTTGGTTCCAAAATAATTTTAACTAATGAGGTATCTTCACCTATTTCACTATCAAAAATTCCGGTTAAATATCCGGTTGAAGTAATTTTAATTTTATCAACAGCAAATTTTGTAACATTGATATCTATAAATCCACCTTGAAATGGTAATTTTTCAAAACTTCCCGTCCAGGTTGGATCTTTAAAAATAATATTAGCAGCCATATTTGCGCCACTTGCTGCAATATTTTGCAAATTTGTTTTTGAATAATATTCAGAAAGATTTTCTACAGCTCGAGTTGTGGTATTAGATGAATTGTAATTTACAATTGAAAACATCAAACTAAATGCTATAACAACTAATAATATTGCTTTTCCGCCCATTTTATCTCCTTTATCTAATACTTAAGCCTGGTGCTGATAATCTAATTTGTCGCCAAAACGCACTTTTATCTTTTGAGTAAACATCGTCATTTGCCGCATCACCGTAAGAAGCAGTATTTTCTACTGTAACATCAATTTGCAATGTTATAATTCCCAGTGGTGGAGCGCTTGGCATTGTTGCTATTTCTTCACCGTCATCATCAAAGTATTTTAAACTAAATTGTGTTATTCCCAAATTTGCAGCTAACGGAGTCTCACTGTTTACTTGTCTAAATAATATTCTATCTTTCGGATTTGGCGTTCCCATAACATCAGAATCAATTGGAGAACCAACCCAATATTTTAGAATATCAACTTCTCCATCACCGGTTTGAACTGCTTCTGATTGTGCAACATCAGTTTGAAATGCAATACTTGTATCAGTTGCTTCAATAATTGCAATTGCGGGATTTGGAATTTTATCATAATCTTCACAATATCCAATTTTTCTAAAATCATGTTCAAGTAATTCAATTACGGAAAGTAAATTACTTTGTACAATCATTTCACCACTATTTAAGTAATGATTTTCAACGGAGGAATCGTTCATTCTAAATAAAATAAGAAGAATTAATCCACCAACTAATGTTGATCCAAGTATATCTATTAATGTACTAAATCCCATTTTAACCTCTATCTGAAGTAAAAGTGACTATTAATTTTTGATAACCTAATTGTATCTTGTCCTTCATTTAAAAATGGACTTGTAACCAAAACTTCTATTCTTTTATGATAAGTTCTATTACTTACCGAGTCTAAAGAAACTGATGGATCTACATAATAGACATTACATTTAATTGTAAAATCAGCCGAAATTATTGTTGAATCACTTTTTGTGTTTTCTGTATAATTATTATAATCGTCAAAATCATCAAAATCTTTACGATTTAATTCACCACTTTCATGACCTAAAGAAAGAGTTAATTCATCTTCATCATTAACTAAATTATTATTTGCAGTTTGTTCATCAAATGATTTGCTAAATGCTTCTTGAATAATAGCATTTCCTAATGAAACTGCTAAAATTTCAAATTTTGTTTCATCTATATTTTTTGAATTGGTTAATGAATTTCTATTTACGTTAATTATTACAATTGATAGCAAAATCATTGCAGCAATAGAAATTAACATTTGTCCGGTATTCATAATTTTCTCTATGTTTGGAAAACCTAAGATTCAATTACTATGCCAGTAAACTCAAATTAAAAATCAGATAATTTGTGTAATAAACAACTGATTTAAAAACTTGCATTAATCTGAATCAAATAAAATGATATTGGATGCTTAATCTCTTTACAAAAAAACGTAAGGTTTGATTTATATCACATTTATTATTTTTTGAGAATTATCGGAAATAATAATGGCTGATAATTTTTGATAAAGTTATATTTTCTTTACCTTCATTAAAATAAGGACTATTAACTGTTACGGTAATTCTTTTATGCCAAGTATTATAGTTTACAGAATCTAAAGAAGTGAATGGATCAACATATTTCACTGAACAAGAAATATTCATTGTCGCGTAATCATATGTTGAATCAGCGTCGGTTGTTTCTTGATAATTGTTGAAATCATCAAAATCATCAAATAATTTTCTAAGAGTTTCACCAGCATCAGATTTTAAAATTGTTGATAGATCACTACTATTTGTTACAATATTATTTTCAGTAGTTTTTTCATCAAATGATTTGCTGGAAGCTTCTTCTATTATTGTATTTGCTAATGAAACTGCAAGGATTTTATACTTTGTTTCAGACATTGATAGTGAAGTTGTTAAAGAATTTCTACTAACATTCAAAATTGTTGAAGAAAGCATAGCCATTGCGGCAATTGTAATTAGTGTTTGTCCGGTATTCATAATAAACAAGTATTATTATCAATAAATTATCATCGAAACTTGTTTGAAAAATTAAAGATTCGTACTTAAATAAATTGAAATGAATAATGTGAAATTATTTATATGAAGTTGTTATATTTGTAAAGAATTATTAGGAATTTTGTAGAAAAATGGATCCAATTAATATTATTGTAGCAATTAACCTTTTTGTTTCAATGAGCGCAAATATGGCTGCTGCAAAAAAGGGAATGAAATCTAAACTTTCTAACGTTGTTGAACGGCCAAAAACTTATCTTCAAAAGTTTCCGCCAAATGTTTCAGCAGTAATTTTAATTTTAGCAATTGCAGCGGTTTTTAATTTGGGTACTTTTCAAGAAGAAATTAAAGCTGAATATTTTACTTATAGAATTATCGGATTAATATTTTTTATAGTTTTTTCTTGGGTTCAAGTAGGAAGTTTCAAATCTTTAGGTGAATTTTACGCTCAGGATATTTTAGTTTTTAAAAATCATAATTTAATTACAAATGGATTTTATAAATATATTAGACATCCGCAGTATTTAAGTCAAATTTTAAGTGATTTAGGAGTTGGAATAGCGTTAATGGGATATTTAATTATTCCTTTAGTAATTGTTATTGAACTTCCATTATTTATTTTGCGCGCGGTTTTTGAAGATAAATTACTTGAGAAACATTTTAAAGAAAAATTTGTAAACTATAAAAAAAAATCTGGATTTATTATTCCATTTATAGGCTAATGTGAATATCAAAAAAGTTAATATTTTTCTAATCTTTTTATTATTGCAATTTTCCGGATTTGGATTTGCTTCAGATTTAACAATCAAAATTGGTAAATATGAAAGAAAAATTCCTTCTATTGAAATTAGAGGAATTGAATATGTTTCTTCAAAATCAATTGCCGAAGCTTTTTCCGCAAATTTCTTTTTCAACGAAACACATCAAAAATTTGAAATTAAGTTTAGAGATTACAAACTAAAATTTACAATTAATAATCAGTTTGTAATATTAACATCAAAAAAAAGCAATCAGCATCAAGTATTTCAAATGCCGGTTTCTGTAAGAATGGAAAATTCAGAAATTGTAATTCCAATAAAATATGCTTTAAAATATCTGAGTTACGGCGCTGGAATGGATTTGGTTTACAACGAAAACGAAAATTTAGTTACTGTAAAAAGTGAAAATATTGATACAAAATCTTTAGTTAATTGGAATGAAAACTTAATTGACGTTAGCAATGTAAAGTATGATATTTTTTCTTCAAAAATTGAAAATAAAGCAAATGGAACTTTACTGCGGCTTGGAACAAAAAGGCCGTTAAGAGAACCGGCAAGTTCAGTAAAAGATAATAAACTTTATTTATTTTTCTCAAATGTTACAGTTGATAATAGTTTAGCAAGCAATTTTAAAGCATCTGGATTGATTCAGGATTTACAGATTAAATACGTAAACGGAAATCCGCAATTAGAATTAGAGTTGAAAGATGGTTTTGATAATTTTGAAGTATTTTATGATGAGGAAATAAATGAAATATTAGTTTCAATTCATAATAAATATTTAAAAACAGAAAATTTAAATTTAGATTCGGATGAAATAAAAAAATGGCAGTTTGATGTTATTGTAATTGATGCAGGTCATGGTGGAAAAGATCCAGGCGCAATTGGAATAAATGGACTTAAGGAAAAAGATGTAAACTTAGGAATTGCAAAAGAATTGGGTGAGTTAATAAAAAGTAATCTAAAAGATGTAAAAGTTGTTTATACAAGAAGTTCTGATCAATTTGTTGAATTATATAAACGCGGAAAAATTGCAAACGAAAATAAAGGGAATTTATTTATTTCAATTCACTGCAATTCAACGCCAAAAAAACCTTCCAATGCAAGTGGTATTGAAGTATATTTATTAAGACCGGGAAGAACAAAAGAGGCAATTGATATAGCAGCATTTGAAAATAGTGTAATTAGTTTAGAAGAAGATCCCAATAGGTATCAAAAACTTACGGATGAAAATTTTATTTTAGTAAGTATGGCTCATGCATCAAATATGAGATATTCAGAATCATTTGCAGATATGTTAGATACAAAATGGAAAAAACAAATTAAAATTCCAGCACGCGGAATTAAGCAAGCCGGATTTCTTGTTCTTGTTGGTGCTTCAATGCCAAGTGTACTGATTGAGACTGGATTTCTTTCGAATAAAAATGATGCAAAATATTTAGGAAGTAAATCGGGACAAAAAGAAATTGCATCCTCAATATTTGATGCAATCAGTAAATATAGAAAGTACTATGAAAATTCAATTATTAACGAAATTAGTCGGTAAGGTAAATAAATGACAAACGCTCAAAAATGGATCGCATTATTTTTAGTAATTTTTGTGATCTTATTAGTCCTATCTAAAATAACTTCAGGAAGCTAAGTTAAAAACATCATTAAACTGATGCTACTTTATTTGCAATGTCAATAAAAGTTGCATTGATCTTATTGGTCAATTTTTAACTTTTTATACAAAATAATTTCTATTGTCAATTTATGTTTCACCAATTTTACTATACGAATATAATTTTGATAAGCTTAAATATTTAGAAAATATTTAAAAATCAGAACATATTTGTGATTTAAGACAAACATATATTAATTGGCATTATTGCTGAATTATTCCACTCGGGTTTAAAGTATTCGGGGAATAAAATGACAGCAATAAAAAAAATTTTACATAAATCATTCTTAGTTTACAGTTTGTTTTTGGCCACTTCAATTTCAGCACAACCAATTTATAAGATGTCCATCCAAGATATGACAATAGAAGGAGAAAGTTCAGTAAGCGCCAATGTCTATATAGAGAATGTGGGAGAAGAGTTTGAATTAACAAGT
>JBGSKB010000027.1:0-4009 GCA_041741395.1 Melioribacteraceae bacterium | reverse complement strand
GAAATTGCTGAAAAAGGTGTTGCCGCGCATTGGAAATATAAAGAAAACATGTCCTCGGCAAATAGGGATTTAGAAGATTGGGTAAATTGGATTAGAGATATTTTTGAAAGTGTTTCGCGGGATGAAGCCAGTAATGAAATTTTAGCAAGTTTCAAATTAAATTTATATCAAGACGAGATTTATGTTTTTACTCCAAAAGGAGATTTGAAAATTCTTCCACTTGATTCAACGCCGGTAGATTTTGCATACGAAATTCACAGCAAAGTTGGATATCATTGTATTGGTGCAAAAGTTAATGGAAAAATTGTACCGCTTAGTAGCCCGTTATCCAGCGGTGATCAATTAGAAATTTTAACTTCAAAAAATCAGCATCCAAATAAAAGCTGGCTGCAATTTGTTAAAACACATAAAGCAAAATCCAACATTAGAAAATTTATTCAGAAAGAAGAAGATAGAATTGTTGAAACCGGAAAGGAAATTTGGGAAAGAAAACTTAAAAAATATAAACTTGTTTTTAATCAAGATGATATAAATAAATTAGTAAAAAAATTAAAATTTGAAAATCCCTCAAAATTTTTTGTTGCTGTTGCTGAAGATCAAGTTGATTTGGAAAGTATATTAAATCCCGAAGAAATAAAAGAAGAAGAATTAAACGATTTAAAATTTGATAGCTTTGCAAAATTTGCACGTGAAAGTATTGGTGAAGTTGTTGTAGATGGCGCGCATAAAGGATTTGTTTACAATTATGCAAAATGCTGTAACCCAATCCCCGGCGATCCAATTATTGGTTACATAACAATTGGTGAAGGAATAAAAATTCACAGAAAAAACTGTAAAAATTTAATTTCACTTTCTGAAAATAATGAAAATCGTTTAGTTCCGGTTGAGTGGCCCGGAGAAGCAGGATCATTTTTCTTAGCTGGAATTACGATTAAAGGCGAAGATCGTCCCGGAATTTTAAAGGATATTTCAAATACAATTGCGGGCTTTCAAAATACAAATATAAAATCAGTTTCAATAAATACTTCGGAATCAGTATTTAACGGACATATTGCTGTTCACATTCAAGATGTAAATAATTTAAATAGACTTATTGATAGACTAAAAAGAATTAAGGGAGTTTATTTGGTTGAACGATTCGATTCGCCAAATCAATAAAATGAAAGATGAAATAGAAAGAATTTTAGCAATAGATTATGGTGAAAAAAGAATCGGTTTAGCAATTTCTGATCCTTTAAAAATATTTGCAATTCCTCTTATAACTCTAGAAAATAATAATACTTTTTACGACAAACTTAAAACTTTATTTAATCAATATAATTTTACTTTGGTTGTTCTTGGCTATCCATTAAAAGAAGATGGAACAAAAACTACACTTTCAGAAATTGTTGAAAAATTTAAAGATGAAATTGAAATAAAATTTAATATTCAAGTAATATTTATTGATGAAAGATACTCATCAGCAATTGCTTGGGAGCATATTAAAAATAGTGTGAATTCTAAAAAGAAAAGAAGAGACAAATCTTTAATTGATAAAAATGCAGCAGCCGTAATACTTGAAGATTATCTTTCAACAATAAAAAAGCAAGTATTTAAATGACAACCAACATTAAAATAATTGACATTATTAAATATATAAGCTATTTTTCTACTAAATTTTAACCAATTTGGGAGCATATTTATGACACTTGACGCACTTGGAATGATTGAAACCAAAGGTTTAGTTGGCGCAATAGAAGCTGCAGATGCAATGGTAAAAGCTGCAAAAGTTGAATTATTAGGCAAAGAAATAATTGGCGGCGGATACGTTACAGTTATTGTAAGAGGCGATGTTGGAGCAGTTAAAGCTGCTACAGATGCTGGCGCAGCAGCCGCACAAAGAGTTGGGGAATTAGTTTCTGTTCATGTAATTCCAAGACCACATTCTGATGTTGAATTAATATTACCTAAACGTAAATAAATTTAATTATGGATCAATCATTAGGTTTAATTGAAACCAAAGGATTAGTAGCTGCAATTGAAGCAGCCGATGCAATGGTTAAAGCTGCTAATGTAAAAATTATCGGTAAAGAAAAAGTTACAGGAGCTTTAATATTAATTAAAATTGTTGGTGATACTGCAGCAGTAAAGTCAGCAGTTGATGCCGGGGCTGCAGCAGCTCAACGAGTTGGTGAATTAGTTTCAGCACATGTAATTCCAAGACCAGATGATGAAGTTGATAAAATTATTTATGACAATTCAGTTTTAGAAACAGATGATTCAAAAAATGAAATTGTAAAAAGTGAAGTTGAGATTAATACTTTAACTAAAGTTGAAGAAAAAAAAGAAACTGAAAAACCTAAAGAATTAGAAAATATAGAAAATAAAGTAATTCTTTCTGAAGAAATAAATTCACAAATTGAAGAAAAAGTTAAAAAAAGTTTACCAAAAAAAGAAAATGTGGTAAAACCAGTTGAGCATAAAATTAGTAATTCACCAGTTCCTAATTTAAGTGAATTAGAAATTTTAAATGTTCATTCGCTAAGAAGAATTGCAAGAGGTTATGAGAATTTTCCAATTAAAGGAAGAGAAATTTCGAAAGCAAATCGTGGACTACTGTTAGATTATTTTAAAAATTTATAAAGAAGTTTTTATTTAAATAAGATTTATTTGAACTCCACGAGAACGTGGAGTTTTTTATATTTACAATATGAAAAGAAAAATTTTTACAATTTTATTTATCGTTACTTTCTCAGTTTTGCTGTGGGTTTTTGTATCATTTTCCGGAGAATTTTCTATCACGTTAAATCTTCCTCCGCAAGTTACAAATGTTCCAGAAAAATTTGCTGTTAGTTCAATATCTGCAAATGAAATTACATTAAGTTTAAAAGGGCAAGGTTGGCAATTAGCTCAACATACTTTAGGCAGAGATCCAAAATTTTTTATACCATCACCTCAAGAATTAGGTGAAACAGTTGTTTCATCGCGAAATTTATTACATGCAAATTCTTGGATATCTTCAACTTTGCAGTTAGCTGAAGTTAGTCCGGAAAAAATTTCCGTAAAAATTGAAAAAAGAATTACAAAAAAAGTTGAAGTAATTCCTGTACTTTCTTTAACATTTAAACCGGGGTATGACTTAGTATCAGAAGCAAAAATTGAACCGGATTCTGTAGAAATTACTGGTCCGGAAAGTATTATAAATGATTATTCAATAATAAATACAATTGGTTTTAAGCTTGGTAATTTAGAAAATGAAACAAATTTTAAAATTCTTTTGCAGAAGCCTAAATTTGTTGATTTAAATATCTCCGAATGTAAAATTAGTCTTGGTATTCAAAAAATAGTCGACAAATCATTTGAAAATATTCCGGTTGAAACTCAAAATATTCCCGATAAATATGAATTAAATTTATCTCCGGAAAATATTACAATTGTAATTCGCGGCGGAATAAATCTTTTAAGTAAATTAAAAAGCAATGAATTAAAAGCGTATGTTAGATTTCAGCAAGCGTTAAATGATACAACCGGATCAATTGAACCGATCATAGAAATCCCCAAATTCACATCAATAATTGATATCAAACCTAAACGTTTGGATTATATAATTAAAAAATACTAACATGTTTATAACATTTGAAGGCTTAGATTTTTGTGGAAAATCCACGCAAGTAAAATTGTTAAATGAATTTTTAATTTCACAAAATTTAAAAGTTTTGTTAATAAGAGAACCGGGTGGAGTAAAAATTTCTGAAAAAATTAGAAATATAATTTTAGATAGAAATAATGATGAAATGTTTTTTGAAACCGAACTTCTGCTTTTTTCTGCAAGTCGTTCTCAATTAGTTAGAGAAGAAATAATTCCCAAATTGAATGAAGGATATATTATTATTTCCGATAGATTTCATGATTCATCAATTGCATATCAAGGATTTGGGCGAGAACTTGATGTAAAATTTGTATCGGATCTTCAGAAATTTGCAATAGGAAAAGCAATTCCGGATGTAACTTTTTTTCTTGATATTCCAAT
>JBGSKB010000026.1:0-2498 GCA_041741395.1 Melioribacteraceae bacterium | reverse complement strand
TTGAATTGTTGTACAAAAATTTCCTTTGCTTCGATCGGCTCTGAATTGTTGCGGTCATCAGTCCAACAAATATTAAAATTTCCAACATCATCAACAGTTAATATAGGATTATTATGGTCAGCAAAACTTGTATCGTTATTTACCTTAAATTTAGGGAATACTTCAAGTTCATTTTCAAAATTTAATTTTTGTGCAAAATACCCTTTCTTAATGGCAATAACAGTTTGATCATTAATCATTGATAAATTGGATGGTTGTAAAACATTTTTATTTGTATTATCAAATACAACAAAATTATCGTCTATTTTTTCAGCAATCGGAGAAATGATTTGCCCCAAAATAGATCCATTCTTTAATGACGAATCTGGGAAATAGAGGGAATTTGTTCTATACCAAAATGCTAAAATATTGCCGTTATTTTGCTCAATCAATAAAGAATTAGGAATATAGCAAATGCTATCTTGGTTAACTTTTACGTTATTCCCTATTCTATCCAACTCACTTGTAACCATTTGAAAATAAACAGTGGAACGAGGATCTGGAGTATTTGGAGCAATTGCAGCGTATATTGTATTTATCCAATAAATAATGTAATTATCATTATCGGTATTTATGATTTTGACTATGGGTGTATCGTTACCAAGATCTTTATCAGTAACTTTTACAATCGTGTCCATTTCTGAACCATTGTCAAAATATCTTCTAGCATATATATTATATGCATTAGGTATAGTCTGTGCCCATACGAAAATAAAATCTCCATTTATATTTACATCAATATCAAATTGACCAACTGCGTATTTGTTATTTGTGTTCACGATAAAACTTGAATCAATAGGGGTTCCATCATTTTTAAATTTTTGAGCATAAATTAGATTATCAACTTGCCAGGAAATTATAATATCTTTATCACTAATAATTTTTGATAATATTCTTGTTTGATCACTAAAATAAAGATTGTTACTAATATTTATATCAGTCTTTATACGAAAATTATCGCCAATTTTATTTCCTGCTTTATCAAAATTTTGACCTAAAATATTATTTTCATGAACCCATATTATTAAGAAATTTCCATCATCAAACATTACAACACTTTGGTACTCACAATCTGTTTCGATATTTACTTTAAAATCCTTATTAATTGGTAACCAATTTTTATCATATAATTTTGCAAAAACATCTTTGCTGCCATTGCGCATATCAATCCAGGAAATAACAAATCTACCGGTTGAATCGTGGGCAATTTCCGCCGCAAATTTTGATGCTTGGTGAGGTCCCTTAGTTTCCTTATTCACCTGAAAGTCACTAATGATTGTATTTAGCTCATTTTCTTGTGCGAAGAATGAATTAGAGTAAAAACAAAAAACTATAATAATAAAAAGTGATTTTTTCATATTTATCAAATACCATTTTATAAAATTACTCTTTTGGGTTTGTACATTGTTGCCCTGAAATAAATACTTAAATATTGTTTTAATTAGTTCTTTTAAAAAACAAATTTATTCTACATGTACTTTTTCAGAACTCATAACTGGTAGATGATTTCTATGATATATAACAATATAATAATCACCATTTAATACATTTTCAAAAGTTAAATTACTTAAACCATCTAAAGCTAAAATAACTCCATCATTCATTAAAAAGCCGGCTCTTCTAATTTGTGATTTTACATCTTCGGAAGTCCTAAGTTCAACTAAAACCCAATCAACAGCATTATCTGGAATTTCTTGAACATTTTCAGATCCTTCATAATTCCATGGTAAAATATTATAAGGCTGTGATTTTGGAATTAGATCATTTTGTAATAAAGTTGTATTCATATTATTTTCGCTGGAAAATGGTCCTTCCAAAAATACTTTTAGATCAAGCTGAAGAGTTTTAAATAAGTTATAGAAAACAAAATACATTGATGATTCATCAATGTTCCCATTATCACCCAAAGTTACTATTCCGGGTTCAAAGGCTTTTTCCCAAATGTTAAAATAATTCATATAAGGATCAGAAACATAAATCTTTTCATTTGTATTTATATAATTAGTTGTAATCCACAGTGGAGTGGTTAATCGATGGTCATAAGCAATGTAGACATCCGCAGAGTTACAAATATTAAAATGGAAATCTAAATTGATAGTCTTCTTATCAGCATTTGCTGTTTTAATCATATTAAAATTTCTATATTTATCCGGCATTGTGGTAATTGTATAATCCCTATCTACATAATATTTGTTACCTTCATACAAACTTGACAATTCATAATTCTCTGGAAAAAGGTTTAATGAGCAATTGGTAGTTACATGTACAGAATTTGCAGAATTACTAAATTTTATCCAAGTATAAACATTATCACTTTCTGTCATTTTTCCATGAAACCAACCGGAAGAAGATGATTCAAATTCGGCGAACGTATTTTTCTTCATAAGATTTATTCCACCGTTTATTGTGATTTCTTCGGGTAAAATATTATTCTTCAATCTTATTATTAATGAATCAAT
>JBGSKB010000025.1:0-7409 GCA_041741395.1 Melioribacteraceae bacterium | reverse complement strand
AATAAAAAAAATAAATCAATTATTTTCTTACACGGATTTCCTTATGATAGTTCAATGTGGGATGCGCAAGTTGAACTTCTTAAAGAAAATTATCTTTGTATAAGATATGATATTCGCGGTTTGGGTAAAAGTCCGGCGGGCGATGGACAATTTACAATGGATTCTTTTACGGAGGATTTACTTACAATTATAGATGAATTAAATTTGGATAAACCAATAATTTGCGGACTTTCAATGGGTGGATATATTACTTTCCGTGCTTTGGAAATTAATCAAGCAAAATTTTCCGCAGTAATTTTATTAGATACAAGAACTGAAAGCGACAATAATGAAGGGAAAATTAAAAGACAAAATGGAATTGCAAAAATTAACAAAGAAGGGGTAATTTCTTTTGTTGATAATTTTGTACCGACATGTTTTTGGGAAGGAACAATTAAAAATAATTCCGAACTTTATAACACAGTTTTGAATAAATCCAGAAGAAGCAATGCAATTGGCGTTAAAGGTTCTTTAATTGCAATGCTAAGCAGAACTGATACAGCTGAAACCCTAAAAAATATTAATATTCCCACATTAGTTTTGTGCGGAGAATTTGATAAATTAACTCCGCCAAATGTTATGCAAAAAATTGCTGATGAAATTCCAAATTCAAAGTTTTTTATTATAAAAGATTCTGGACATATGACACCGCTCGAACAACCGAATGTTGTGAATGAGAATATTAAAAATTTTTTGGGTGGAATTTTTTCCTAATAAAATATAACCGAATAATCTTTGTATTTACCATTTTCATAATTGAATTTTGCACTAAAAATTTTATCTTCAAAAAGCCATGGAATAAAAATTTGATCACCTTTCCAAAGATTTAGTTCGGTCAATTTTTCATTTGGAATCCATTCTAATTTTCCTTCTGGGGAATCAATTAAATTTCCTTCAAACTCTTTAAAAACAAAAAGCCAAACATACCAATCGTCTTTCCCATCAAACATGGGAAATGTTATATGTCCTTTTAAAATTGGATTTTTCACAATTAATCCAGATTCTTCAAACACTTCACGAATAGCGCATTCTTCGGGAGTTTCGCCTTGTTCAAACTTTCCGCCAAGTCCGTTCCATTTTCCTTTATGATAATCATTTTCTTTTTTATTTCGATAAAGCATTAAAGTTTTATCGTAATTCATAACATAACAAAGAGTAGCAAGCTTCATTTTAATTTGATAACCCTTTTTCTTTCATCAAATAATTTTTTACATAATCTTCAACTGCATTTTCCAAAGAAGTAATTTCTTTTTTAAATCCCGCATTTTTAATTTTCTCAATTTTTGCTTCAGTAAAATATTGATACTTCCCGCGTAAGATTTCCGGCATTTCAATGAACTCAATATTCGGTTCTAAATCCATTGCAATAAAAATTGACGAAACCAAATCGACCCAAGTTCTTGCTTTCCCGGTACCAACATTGAACAATCCATTTTTATCTTTATATAAATAAAAATGCAATGTCATATCTACAGCATCTTTGATGTAAATAAAATCGCGCATTTGTTTTCCATCTTCAAAATTTTCATTGTAAGATTTAAACAATTTTACTTTCCCGGTTTCTTTAATTTGACCAAAAGCTTTATGGACAATACTTCTCATATCGCCTTTATGGTATTCGTTTGGACCAAAAACATTAAAATATTTTATCCCAACAATTTTATCAGCAATATTTACTTTTTGTACCCACAAATCAAACATATGCTTAGAATATCCATACATATTTAGTGGTTTTAACAAATCTAATTTTTCTTCATTATCTTCATAACCGTTTTCACCATCGCCATAAGTTGCTGCACTGGAAGCATAAATAAATCTAACATTATTTTCTAAACTAAATTCAGCTAATGTTTTTGTGTACTTAAAATTATTGTATAGAAGATAGTCTGCATCTTTTTCTGTAGTTGCCGAACATGCTCCAAGATGAAAAATTGTGTCTATTTCATAACCCAAAGAGTTTTCATTTATAATTTCAAGAAATTCATCTTTGTGAAAAATGTCCAAATATTTTAGTCCGACTAAATTTTTCCATTTTTCACTTTCACCAAGATGATCTACAATAATTATATCCTCAATTCCCATTTCATTTAATTTCCAAACAATTGCACTTCCTATAAATCCCGCACCGCCGGTAACTATAATCATTTTAACCTCTTATTAGTTTTGTTACAGATAATTACTTTCAAATTTAGTTATATTATATTTGATGTAAAATATGAATTATACAGGTTTATTAAAAAAATAATTTAGTAATAAATCATCTAAAATTATGTCGCTTGCAAAAAATCAAAATATTGAGTTGTTCAATTTAATTGTTGAAATAATTGAAAACTCAAGAAAAAAAGTTGCTGTTACAGTTAATAGTGAACTTACAATTCTTTACTGGAATATTGGAAAAAAAATAACTGATGAAGTATTGCTTAACAAACGTGCAGATTACGGTAAAAATACTATTTCTGAACTAAGTAACGAATTAGTAAATATTTATGGAAAAGGTTTTAGTAAAAGGAATTTACATTATTTTATAAAATTCTATGAGTTATATGATAATATTCAAATTGTGCACTCACTGTGTGCACAATTAACATGGTCACACATCAGAAATTTAATTTACGTTGAAGATGAACTAAAACGCGAATTTTATACTCAAATCTGCATTCATGAAAAGTGGAGTGTTAGAACTTTACAAGAAAGAATTGATAGTCTTTTATTTGAACGGACTGCAATAAGTAAAAAACCCGAACAAACAATTATAAATGATTTGCAATTACTAAAAAATGAAAAGCAAATTACACCAGATTTAACTTTTAGAGATCCGTATATTTTAGATTTTTTAGGATTAAGAAATACTTTTAGTGAAAAAGATCTTGAAGCTACAATACTTCTAAATCTTCAAATTTTTATTACTGAATTGGGAACGGATTTTGCATTTCTTGCACGTCAAAAAAGAATAACTATAGATAACGAAGATTTTTATATTGATTTACTTTTTTATCATCGATCACTAAAATGCTTGGTTGTAATTGATCTAAAATTAGGAAAGTTCAAAGCATCTTATAAAGGACAAATGGAGCTTTATTTGCGATGGTTAGAACACAATGAAACTAAAGATGGTGAAAACAAACCAATTGGATTGATTTTATGTAGTGAAAAATCTACTGAACAAATAAAATTTTTATTATTAGATAATGATCAACAAATTAAAGTTGCAGAATACTTAACTAAATTACCTTCAAAACAAATTTTGAAAGAAAAACTTCAGAAAGCAATTTTACTTGCGCAAAATATGACAGAAAAATAATATTTTCCGATTATAAAAATTACAATAAAATGAAAAATTATATATTCAACCAATTAACAAAAATATTACAAGAAAGAATTTTAATTCTTGATGGAGCAATGGGAAGTTTGATTCAGCGACATAAATTAACTGAATCGGATTTCAGAGGGGAACAATTTAAAGATCATCCCAAATCTTTGCAAGGCGATAATGACTTACTTTCGCTAACTCACCCACAAATAATTAAGGATATTCATAAAGCATATTTAGAAGCCGGTGCAGATATTATTGAAACAAATACATTTAATGCAACATCAATTTCTCAAGCTGATTATGGTATGGAAAAATATGTTTATGATATAAATTTTCATTCAGCGAAAATTGCAAAAGAAATTGCTGAAGATTTTTCAAAACTTAATCCGGCAAAACCAAGATTTGTTGCCGGTTCTTTGGGTCCGACAAATAAAACTCTTTCTATGTCATCTAAAGTTGAAGATCCCGGTGCAAGAGCTTTAACTTTTGATGAGATGAAAAATTCATATTATGAAGAAGTTCGCGGATTAATTGATGGTGGAGCAGATATTCTTCTAGTAGAAACAATAACTGATACTTTAAATGCAAAATCTGCTCTATTTGCAATTCAGCAATATTTTAGTGAAAAGAAAATTTCGTTGCCAATAATGATTTCTGGAACTATCGTTGATCAAAGTGGACGAACACTTTCCGGACAAACCTTTGAAGCTTTCTGGCATTCTATTTCTCACACTCCAAATTTGTTAAGTGTGGGATTAAATTGCTCATTAGGTCCATCACAAATGCGTCCGTTTATTCAAGAAATTTCTGATCTCGCAAGTTGTTTTGTTAGCATTTATCCAAATGCCGGTTTGCCAAATGAATTTGGAAATTATGATGAAACTCCGGAACAAATGTTTAAGGTACTTTCCAAATATGCAGAATACGGAAACTTCAATATTGTTGGCGGATGCTGCGGAACAACACCAGAACACATTAAAGCGTTTGCAGAAATTTCGAAACAGTTTAAACCAAGAATTCCTAAAGAAAAAAGTAAACTTCTTTCGTTAAGCGGATTGGAATCTTTAGTTGTGCGACCAGATTCTAACTTTATAAATATTGGTGAACGTACAAATGTTATGGGTTCCAAAAAATTTGCAAGATTAATTAAGGAAAATAAATTTTCTGAAGCATTATCAGTTGCAAGAGAACAAGTCGAAAATGGTGCTCAAGTTATTGATATAAACATGGATGACGCAATGATTGACGCGGATATATCAGTCACCAAATTTCTAAATCTCATTGCTTCCGAACCAGATATTGCAAAAGTACCTATTATGATTGATTCATCAAAATGGTCTGTTATTGAAGCTGGATTAAAATGCATACAAGGCAAAGGAATTGTAAATTCAATAAGTATGAAAGAAGGCAAAGAAATATTTAAAAATCATGCAAGAAAAGTTTTAAATTACGGATCGGCTGTAATTGTAATGGCATTTGATGAAAAAGGTCAAGCAGATTCTTATCAAAGAAAAATAGAAATATGTGAGCGTGCATATAATATTTTAACAAAAGAAATTAATTTCCCGCCGGAAGATATAATTTTTGATCCTAATATTTTTGCAGTTGCAACCGGAATAACAGAACACAACAATTATGCTGTTGATTTTATTGAGGCAACAAAATGGATAAAGAAAAATCTTCCATATGCAAAAGTTTCCGGCGGTGTTAGCAATCTTTCATTTTCTTTTAGAGGAAATGATGCGGTTCGTGAAGCTATGCATTCCGCATTTTTATATCACGCTATTAAAGCCGGAATGGATATGGGAATTGTAAATGCTGGTCAATTGGAAATTTATGAAGAAATCCCAAAAGACTTGCTGGAATTGGTCGAAGACGTAATTCTTAACAGAAAAGAAGATGCAACAGAAAAATTGATTGAGTTTGCGCAATCAATTCAGCAAAAAGATAAAGCAGAAATTAAAGTGGATGAATGGAGAAACTCAGATATTGAATTTCGACTTGAACATTCTCTCGTAAAGGGAATTGATAATTTTATAGATATTGATATTGAAGAAGCCAGAAAAAAATATTCTTCTCCACTTTTAATTATTGAAGGTCCCTTAATGAAAGGAATGAACAAAGTTGGCGATTTATTTGGTTCAGGTAAAATGTTTCTTCCTCAAGTTGTTAAAAGTGCGCGGGTTATGAAAAAAGCAGTAGCTTACTTAATTCCATTTATTGAAGAAGAACAAAGAACGACCGGAGGAATTAAAAAAGCCGGAAAAATTTTACTCGCCACTGTAAAAGGTGATGTTCATGATATCGGGAAAAATATAGTTGGAGTTGTACTTGGCTGTAACAATTATGATATAATTGATCTTGGCGTTATGGTTCCTTCAGAACACATTATTTCAAAAGCTAAAGATGAACAAGTTGATATTATTGGTCTAAGCGGACTCATCACTCCATCACTAGATGAAATGATTCATGTGGCAAAAGAAATGGAGCGAGAAAATATTAAAATTCCTTTGTTAATAGGTGGAGCTACAACATCAAAAGTTCATACTGCAGTCAAGATTGATGAAAATTATTCCGGTCCCGTTATTCACGTTTTGGATGCATCAAAAGCAGTTGCTGTAGCTGGAAAATTACTTAATGAAAATACAAAATATGATTTTGAAAATAATGTTTCGGATGAATATAATTTGATACGGGACCAGCATAGTAAAAAATATGATTCGTATAAATTGATTAGTCTGGAAGAAGCAAGAAAAAATAAACTCAAATTAAATTGGGATGAAGTTGAGATTCAAAAACCTAACAATCTTAATTTAATAATCGAGCAAAATTTTACTTTAGATATTTTAAGAAGTTATATTGATTGGACGCCGTTCTTTATTGCTTGGGAACTAAAAGGAAAATATCCCAAAATATTTGAAAATGTAAATTATGGCGATGAAGCAAAAAAACTTTTTGATGATGCAAATAAATTGTTGGATAAAATAATATCAGAAAAATTATTAACTGCAAAGAGTGTCTGCAAAATTTTCCCGACAAATAGTTTTGAAGATGATATTCAACTTTTTGAAAATATTAACACAAATAATGTAATTGCCACTTTGTACACTCTTAGACAGCAGTCTGACAAAAATGATAAATTCTCAAGTTTAGCTTTAGCTGATTTTATCACACCAAAAGAATTAAATAAGGTTGATTTTATTGGAGCATTTGCAATAACTACCGGAATTGGTTCAAAAGAATTGGTTGAAAAGTTTGAGAAAGAACATGATGATTACAATGCAATTATGGTAAAAGCTCTCGCAGATCGTTTAGTAGAAGCTTATGCAGAATATTTACATGAAAAAGTTCGAAAGGAAATTTGGGGTTATGCCTCAAACGAAAAATTATCTGAAGAAGATTTAATTTCTGAAAAATATATAGGAATTCGTCCAGCTCCCGGTTATCCGGCTCAACCGGATCATACAGAAAAAATTACAATTTTTAATTTGTTGAATGTTGAACAAAATATTGGAATTTCTCTTACGGAAAACTTAGCAATGAATCCGCCAGCTTCTATTTGCGGATTGTATTTTGCAAATCCGGAAGCTAAATATTTTTCTGTTGGTAAAATCCAACAAGATCAAATTGAGGATTACGCAAAAAGAAAAAATATGTCTATATCTGAAGTTGAAAAATGGCTTAGACCAATTTTATAGAATGTAACATTATTTATTATTCAAAAAATTATATGACTATTCAATAATTTTTACAAATTTATAAGGTTGATAATCAATAAAACCATCAACATATAAATCAAAAGATTCTACCTTTCCATCTTCAAGATAGAATTGAAATACTTTTTTTCCGTATGTTGGATCTGAATAAGTACAGAAAAATCTTTGATTCCCAATGTACTCCAACTCTCCAATTAATTTAGAATGATGTTCTAATTTTAATTCCAGATTTTTTCCAATTTTTTTTAATTCAGCAAAACCGTAAACTTCATTTTCATACTTCCCTTCAAATTCTGATAAATCAATTTCTATTGCAATATTCATTTGAATTGAATCTTGTA